>DATHCF010000090.1:0-15296 GCA_035319705.1 Acidimicrobiales bacterium
GAGCACTCGGGGCACTACTACTTCCGCGACAACTACCGGGCGGACTCCGGCATCATCGCCGCTCTGGTGGTGCTCGAGCTGCTCTCGCGTTCGGGCCAGCCGCTGTCGCAGCTGCTGGCACCGTACCGGCGTTATGCCGACTCAGGCGAGATCAACACCGAGGTGGCCGATCCGGCCGGTGCGGTGGAGGCCATCGCCGATCGCCTCGGCTCGGAGGGCCATTCTGTGGACCGCACCGACGGCCTGACGGTGGACCATGGCGACTGGTGGTTCAACCTCCGGCCGTCCAACACCGAGCCGCTGTTGCGCCTGAACGTCGAGGCGCGTACGCGGGCCGAGTGCGACGCCCATGTGGCCGAGGTGATCGAGCTGGTGACCGAGGTGTCGCAACCCTCGGTCGCCGAGGCAGCGGGACGCTGAAAGGCCGACGCCGATGACGCTCGACCCCCTCCTGCTCGAGGTCCTGGCCTGTCCCGAGGACAAGGGACCTCTTCTGTACTTCGCCGACGAAGAGCGGCTGTACAACCCGCGTCTGCATCGGAGCTACGCGGTGCGCGACGGCATTCCGGTGATGCTGGTGGACGAGGCGGAGACGGTTTCCGACGAGGAGCACGAACGGCTCATGGCCAAGGCCGGGTCCGAAGGTGCGGTCTCCACCCTGGGTGGAGAGAGCCCGTGAGCGTCCTTCCGCCCGCTGCCCCTCATGCCCTCGACAGCTTGGGCATGTTCGAGGCGACTTCCCGGTTGCCCGAACAGGTTGCTGCCGCCGTCGGCGCCGCCCAGGGCCTCGACGGGCTACCCGACAAGGCCTACGTGGAGAACGTCGTGGTGCTGGGGATGGGGGGCAGCGGCATCGCCGGCGACGTCATGGTGGCAGTGGCCGGTCCGTTTCTGCCCGTGCCGGTGACGGTGGTGAAGTCCTACGACCTGCCCGACTTCGTGGGACCGGGCTCGTTGGTGTTCGCCATTTCCTTCTCGGGCGACACCGAGGAGACGGTCGAGGCGGCGGGGGAGGCCGCCGACGCCGGGGCCAGCTTGGTGATGGTGACCAACGGCGGCGAGCTTCGTGGGTTGGCCGAGGAGTGGGGAGCGCCGGTGGTGCCCGTTCCCGACACCATCCCGCAGCCGCGGGCCGGGCTCGGCGCCATGGCCGTCCCGCCGCTGGTGGTACTGGAGGACATCGGGCTGTTCCCGGGAGCGAGCCAGTGGGTGGCACTGGCGGTCGACCAGCTGCGGCGCCGGCGTGACGAACTGCTGCGCGACGGGAACCTGGCCGAAGATCTGGCCCGGAGGATCGGCCGCACCATCCCGTTGGTGCACGCCGCGCAGAATCTGGGCGCCGCTGCCGCCCTGAGATGGAAGACCCAGATCAACGAGAACGCCAAGAGCCCGGCCTTCTACGCCGTCTACCCCGAGTTGTGCCACAACGAGATCGCCGGCTGGGGCCAGCACGGCGACGTCACCCGGCAGGTCGTCACCCTGGTGAACCTCCGCCACGATGCCGAGCACCCACAAGTGGTGCGACGCTTCGACCTGGTGGCGGACGTCCTGCGGGAAGTGGTGGTCGACATCCTCGAGGTCCGGGCCGAGGGCGAGGGCGACCTGGCCCAGCTCCTGGATCTGATTCTGGTGGGCGACTTCGTCTCGTTGCACATGGCCGCCCAGCAGGACGTCGACCCCGGCCCGGTCCCGGTCCTGGCCCAGCTCAAGGAGCGCCTGCGGCGGGGTTGAGCAGAGCGCCGGCCCCAGTGTATCTACCGTGGCGCCGAGACCGGAGCCCGGCAGAATGCGGAGACGGACGTTGCACACATGTTGCAGACGATGAGGAGGAACATGGCTGGTCCCGACGGTCCTGACGGTCCCGACGGTCCCGACTACAAGGTTGCCGACCTGTCCCTGGCCGACTTCGGTTCGCGCGAGATCCGGCTGGCCGAAGAGGAAATGCCGGGCCTGATGGCGCTGCGGGCCGAATTCGGCGACGAGCAGCCACTGCGGGGGGCGCGCATCGCCGGATCGATCCACATGACGGTCCAGACGGCGGTGTTGGTGGACACGTTGCTGGCGCTGGGGGCGGAGGTCCGTTGGGCGTCGTGCAACATCTTCTCCACCCAGGACCAGGCGGCAGCCGCTCTGGCCGCCGGAGGCACCCCGGTGTTCGCCTGGAAGGGGGAGACCATCGAGGAGTACTGGTGGTGCACCGAGCAGATCCTGCGCTGGCCGGACGGCAAGGGGCCCAACATGATCCTGGACGACGGGGGAGACGCAACCTTGCTGGTGCACATGGGCGCCGAGGCGGAGGAGGCGGGTTCGGTGCCCGATCCGGGCCCCGAGGCCCCCGAGGACCTGAAGGCGCTGACCGAGGTGATCCGCCGGTCGCTGTCGTCGGGCAACAGCTACTGGACCGAGCTGGCCAAGGGGATCATCGGCGTGACCGAGGAGACGACGACCGGTGTGCACCGGCTGTACCAGCGCGAGCGCGAGGGAACGCTGCGCTTCCCCGCCATCTCGGTGAACGACTCGGTGACCAAGTCCAAGTTCGACAACGTCTACGGCGTCCGCCACTCGTTGATCGACGGGATCAACCGCGCCACCGACGTGATGATCGGCGGGAAGACCGCCGTGGTCTGCGGGTACGGCGATGTCGGCAAGGGCTGCGCTCAGGCGCTGCGGGGCCAGGGGGCGCGGGTGGTCATCACCGAGATCGACCCGATCTGTGCGCTGCAGGCCGCCATGGAGGGCTTCGAGGTGACCACCCTGGAGCAGGTGGTGGAGAAAGGCGACATCTTCATCTCGGCCACGGGCAACCGTGACGTGATCACCGCCGGTCACCTCCAGATGATGAAGCACAACGCCATCGTGGCCAATATCGGCCACTTCGACAACGAGATCGACATGGCCGGGTTGGCCCGGATGTCCGATGTCCGACGCATCACGATAAAGCCGCAGGTCGACGAGTGGGTCTTTCCCGACGGACATTCGGTGATCCTGCTGGCCGAAGGGCGGCTGGTGAACCTCGGTTGTGCCACCGGGCATCCGAGTTTCGTGATGTCCACCAGCTTCACCAACCAGGTGCTGGCTCAGATCGAGCTCTTCACCCGGACCGCCAGCTACCCCCTGGGCGTCCACCGTCTGCCTCGGGAGCTGGACGAGAAGGTGGCCCGTCTGCACCTCGACAAGCTCGGGGTCAAGCTGACGACCCTGACCGACGAGCAGGCCGGCTACATCGGCGTCTCGCCCAACGGGCCGTTCAAGAGCGACCATTACCGCTACTGACCTGGTGGCAACATCCTCTGACGTTCGCCCTGGCGGCCGGCCCTGGGCAACGGCGGCGGCCCGGCGTAGCATCGTGTCAGTGGTCCGTGTCCGGGTCTGTGGTTGCAAGTCGAAGCCAGTCGCAGGCAAAACGACCCACGTAAGGCGACTCGTGGTTGCCGAGCATGGTGCGGCTTAGGGGTAAGTCCTGCCCACCTGAGGCGCCGACACCCGGCGCCGGGTGGAGAAGGTGCGAAGCGGCCTGGTGTGCCGCCGTCGGATCCGGGCCAGTCCCGCGTCGCCGGCGGTACGGCCGTCATCTCCTCTGCAGGCGAATGTGGGGACAAAGACCAGGTCAGCCGGACACGGACCACGCTTGCGCTTCTCTACCGGCCGGCGCTCACGCGCTCGGTCCGCCAGAGGACCGCTGAAGCGGTAGCCGAGCCATAGGAGGTGCTCCATGGACGTCGACGTCTTCGGTCGCAAGAACAGCGTTCCCGAGGCCATCAGGGCCCAAGCGCAGGTCAAAGTGGCCAAGATCGGTCGTCTGGCGCCGGTCCTCGAGCGTGCGGAGGTGCGCCTGGTCGAGGACCGCGACGCGCCGGCGGCGAGGAGACACCTTTGCGAGGTGACCATGGAAGGGCACGGCCATGTGGTGCGGGCCCGGGCCCGGGCGGCCGAGTTGCACGCAGCCGTCGACCTCGTGGTGGAGAAGCTCGAGCACCAGGTCGAGCGCCTGAAGGGAAAGCTGCTCGGACGGTCCCATCCGCGCCGTTCGAAGCTGCTGTCCAAAGCCTGAGCGCACAGGACCCGGCGGTAGACTCCCGTCGTCATGAGTATGTTCACGCGCGCCCTTCGGGCCGGCGAGGGGAAGAAGGTCCGCCGGCTCGCCGAGCTCGTGCACCTGGTCAACGAGCTCGAGCCCGACGTCGAGGCGCTCTCCGACGAGGAGTTGGCCCACCAGACGGTGCTGTTCCGGGAGCGACTCGACAACGGCGCCTCGCTCGACGACCTGTTGGTGGAGTCCTTCGCCACCGTGCGTGAAGCAGCCTGGCGGGTGCTCGGCCAGCGGCACTTCGACGTGCAGCTGATGGGGGGCATGGCGCTGCACTTTGGATGGATCGCCGAGATGAAGACCGGCGAGGGCAAGACGCTGGTCTCGACGTTGCCGGTGTACCTGAACGCCCTGGCCGGCCGAGGCGTCCACGTGATCACGGTGAACGACTACCTGGCCAGGCGCGACGCCGAGTGGATGGGGACCGTCCACCAATTCCTGGGCCTGACGGTGGGCCGGGTCAGCCCCGAGCTCCCCGACCCCGACGACAAGCGGTACGCCTACCACAGCGACGTCACCTACGGCACCAACACGGAATTCGGCTTCGACTACCTGCGCGACAACATGGCCCGGGCGCGCTCAACCATGGTTCAGCGCGGACACGTGTTCGCAATCGTGGACGAGGTCGACTCCATCCTCATCGACGAAGCCCGTACCCCGCTCATCATCTCGGGCCCGGCCGACGATGCTGCCAAGCTCTACTACCAGTTCGCCGGCATCGCCCGCACCCTGGTTCCCGAGGTCGACTACGAGGTCGACGAGGAGAAGCGCATCGTCGTCCCCACCGAAGAGGGGATCGCCAAGGTCGAACAGCAGATCGGAGTGGGAAACCTCTACGACCTGGTGTCGGTCAACTACGTCCACCAGCTGAGCCAGGCGCTGCGGGCCAAGGAGCTGTACCACCGCGACAAGGATTACCTGGTGAGCGACGGCGAGGTGAAGATCGTGGACGAATTCACCGGCCGCACGCTCGAGGGCCGTCGCTGGTCCGATGGCCTGCACCAGGCGGTGGAAGCCAAGGAACGGGTGCGGATCAAAGAGGAGAACCACACCTGGGCCACCGTCACCCTGCAGAACTACTTCCGGCTCTACGAGAAGCTCGCCGGCATGACCGGAACGGCGGAGACGGAAGCCTCCGAGTTCGCCAGCACCTACGACATGCCGGTCGTCCCCATTCCCACCAACGTCCCCATGGTTCGCGACGATCGCCCGGACCTCGTCTACAAGACCGAGGATGCCAAGTTCGCCGCCGTGGTGGACGACCTGGTCGAACGCTACGAGCGCGGGCAGCCGGTACTGGTGGGTACCGCCTCGGTGGCCAAGTCCGAGCACCTGTCGCGGCTGCTCGAGCGCCGGGGCATCCCGCACCAGGTGCTGAACGCCAAGCAACACGCCCGGGAGGCCGAGGTCGTGGCCCAAGCCGGCCGGCTGCACGCGGTCACGGTGGCCACCAACATGGCCGGCCGGGGCGTCGACATCATTCTCGGTGGCAATCCGGAAGGCCTGGCCCGCCACGAGATGATCGCCGAGGGCCTCGACCCCGACATCGAGGAAGCCAGGCCCGAGTACGAGCGGCTGCTGGCGCGCTTCCAAAAGGAGTGCGAGGAGGAGGGGGACGAGATCCGCCGGCTCGGCGGTGTGTACGTGCTCGGCAGCGAACGGCACGAGTCGCGGCGCATCGACAACCAGCTGCGAGGCCGCTCGGGACGCCAGGGCGACCCCGGGGAGAGCCGCTTCTTTCTCTCCCTGGAGGACGACCTCATGCGGCTGTTCGCCACGGGCGCCATGCAGTGGGTGATGGAGCGCACCCTGCCCGAGGACGTGCCCATCGAGGCCAAGATGGTGACACGGGCCATCGAGCGCGCCCAGAACACCGTCGAGGCCCGCAACGCCGAGATCCGCAAGGACGTCCTCAAGTACGACGAGGTCCTCAACGAGCAGCGCAAGGTCATCTACGCCCGGCGTCTGCAGGTGATCGACGGCGAGGACCTTCAACAGACCACCGAACAGCTGCTCGAGACGACGGTGGACATGCTGGTCCGGGCGGCCTGCCCGAGTCAGTACCCCGAGGACTGGGACCTCGACCAGCTGGTGGCCGAGCTGAGCCAGTACTACCCGACGGCCTTCACCGCCGACGAGCTGGCCGAGGCCACCACGGTGCAGCAGTTGACCGAGAGCCTCTTGGCCGAGGCCCTCGAGGCCTACGCCGGGCGCGACGAGGAGTTCCCCGGGGGAGCGGAACAGGCGCGCCAGGTCGAGCGCGAGGTCATGCTGCAGATCATCGACCAGCACTGGCGTGAGCACCTGGCCGAGATGGACTACCTGCGCGAGGGCATCAACCTGCGGGCCATGGGACAACAGGATCCGCTGGTGGCCTGGCAGCGCGAGGGGTTCCAGATGTTCGGCCAGATGATGGACTCCATCGACGACGACTACCTCCGCTACGTCATGCACGTGCAGGTCGTGGCCGAGCCCGCCCCCGAGCCCGACTTGAGCCGGGCCAGCTACCAGGCCCCGGCGGACCCCTCCCAAGCCAGCCTGATCGAGGCGGTCCGCGGCGCGGCTGCAGCCGGCGGCGCTCCAGCCGGCGGACCGTCGGCAAGCGGCGGCCGTTCGGCGCCGGGTCTGCTCGGGCCGGCGCCCGGAAACGGCCAGGGGACGCCCCGTACGGCCGGAGCGGCCCGCCGGGCGGCCACCGGGCCCGTGACTTCCCCTGCCCGACGGGCCACCCCCGGTGCCGGTGCGCCGGGTGCCGAGGCGGCGGGCGCCAAGCTCGGGCGGAACTCGCCGTGCTGGTGCGGCAGCGGCAAGAAGTACAAGCTCTGTCATGGCGCGACCTGAGAGAGCCGACCCTGCCGAGCAGCGCGATTTCCGCAGCGAGCTGGCGGCGCTCCGCAGCCGCTTGGGCGAGGCCGAGGGGTACCTGGGGCTGGATCGGCTCCGTGCGCGGCAGGCCGAGCTCGAAAAGGAGGCCGCTCGCCCCGATCTGTGGGACGACCCGGACAATGCCAGGGCGGTGACCTCCGAGCTCGGACAGGTCTCCGACGACACGGGCCTGCTCGAGGACCTCGACCGGAGGATGCAGGATGCCGAGGTCACCTACGAGCTCATGACCGAGGAGTCCGACCGATCGCTCATGGGTGACCTGGTGGCCGCCGTCTCAGACCTCCAGGTCCGGCTCGCCGATCTCGAGCTGCGCTCGCTGTTCAGCGGTGAGTACGACCAGCGCGATGCGATCGTGGAGTTGCATGCCGGCACCGGCGGCACCGACGCCCAGGACTGGTGCGAGATGTTGCTCCGGATGTACCTGCGCTGGGCGGAGCGCCGCGGGTTCTCCGTGGAGCTCGACGAAGCGAGCCCCGGGCAGGAGGCGGGCCTGCTGTCGGCCACCGCCATCATGAAGGGGCGATTCGCCTATGGGCTGCTCTCCACCGAGCGTGGGGTGCACCGTCTTGTGCGCATGTCACCCTTCGACGCCCAGCACCGCCGCCAAACGAGCTTCGCCTCGGTCGACGTCACCCCCTTTCTGGACGACGCCACTTCAGAGGTGGTGATCGACGACAAGGAGCTGCGAGTCGACACCTATCGCTCCTCCGGCGCCGGCGGTCAGCACGTGAACAAGACCGACTCTGCCGTGCGCATCACCCATCTGCCGAGCGGCATCGTGGTGTCGTGTCAGAACGAGCGCAGCCAGCACCAGAACCGGGCTCGGGCCATGCAGATCCTGGCTGCCAAGTTGCTGGCCCGGCAGGAAGCGGAGCGTCTGGCCGCCATGGAGAGCTTGTCGGGTCCCAAGAACGAGATCTCGTGGGGCAACCAGATCCGCTCCTACGTGCTGGCCCCGTACCAGCAGGTGAAGGACCTGCGTACGGGGGTCGAGACGGGCAACGTCGACGCCGTGCTCGACGGCGACATCGACGAATTCATCGAGGCCGAGCTGAGACGGCGCCGGGCCGATGCAGCGCCCGAGCAGGGAGAATGACTTGGGCTGCGACCGACTGCTAGTCTGGGCCGAGCCTCCGCTGCGTTCCCGCCTACGGGGGCGCGCCGGCAAATCCGCTTGCGGGGCCTCCAATCGATGATCCGGTTCGAGAACGTCACCAAGACATACAAAGCCGGGACCGTTGCGCTGCGCGAGCTCTCGCTCGACATCGACAAGGGCGAGTTCGTCTTCCTGGTCGGACCGTCGGGCTCGGGCAAGACCACCGCCATCCGCCTGCTGCTGCGCGAAGAGGTGGCGGACGCCGGCCACATATGGGTGGCCGGGCGGGACATTGGCGCGCTGTCCAGCTGGCGCATCCCCTACCTGCGCCGAAATATCGGCTGTGTCTTCCAGGACTTCCGGCTGTTGCCCAACAAGTCGGTGTTCGAGAACGTGGCCTTCGCCCTGGAGGTCATCGGCCGGCCCAAGCACGTGATCACCTCCCAGGTCCCGCAAGTGCTCGAACTGGTGGGCCTGGCTCGCAAGCGGGACAACCTGCCCGGCGAGCTCTCCGGTGGCGAGCAGCAGCGAGTGGCGGTGGCCCGGGCCTTCGTCAACCGGCCGCTCATCCTTCTCGCCGACGAGCCCACCGGTAACCTCGACCCCGCCACCAGCCAGGGCATCATGCGGTTATTGGACCGAATCAACCGAACGGGGACCACCGTGGTGGTCGCCACCCATGACGCCAGCATCGTGGACCAGATGCGACGACGTGTCATCGAGCTCGACCACGGCACGCTGGTACGTGACCAGGAGCGCGGCGTGTACGGGTACGGGACCTAGTCGCCGGCTGGCGGACAACGAACGACTGCAGGACAACGGAGGACCACGTGGCTGTATCCATCGACTACGTCACTCGTGAGACGGCGTCGAACCTGTGGCGGAACAGGCTCATGACCATCGCCGCCGTCCTCACGGTGGCGGTTTCGCTTTCGCTGGTCGGTGCGGCCCTGCTGTTGCGCCAGGGCGTGGCCCATGCCACCACGAAATGGCAGCACGGGGTCAACGTGCTCGTGTTCCTCAGTCCGGTGAACCCGCCGCTGCCTGCTCTGGACTCCACGGTAAAGGCGAGTTCGCCGACGCAGCAGCAGGGCCTGCAGCAGGACCTGGCCATTCAGCAGGAGCTCACCGCCCTGCCGTACGTGCGCACCTGCACCTACAAATCACAGGACTTCGACTTCAACGAGGCTCACCATCTCCTGCCCCCGGACGAGTCGCAGGCCTTGAGCGTGGACAGCATGCCCGCCTCACTGCGCTGCGTGCTGCAGGATCCCCGCCAGGCGCAGGCGGTCTACGACCAATTCAACGGGCGTCCCGGTGTACAGGCCGTGTCGTACCCCAGCCAGGCAGTGAAGAACATGGAACAGGTGACCCACATCCTTCAGTGGGTCTTCCTGACCGTGGCGGTGATTCTGCTGTTGTCGGCCTCCGTGCTCATCTTGAACACCATTCGTCTGGCCATCTTCGCCCGGCGCCGCGAAGTTGCGGTGATGAAGGTGGTAGGGGCGACGAACTGGTTCATCCGGGTGCCCTTCATGTGCGAGGGGCTGGTCCAGGGCGTCCTCGGAGCTCTGGTGGCGGCATTAGTGGTGGTGGGCCTGCACTGGCTGCTCGACGACCTGGCCAGTGGGAACCCCAACAGCGTCCTCTACCAGATGCGGATGCCGGCCTCGGAGGTCATCTTCACCAATGTGCTGGTCGTGCTGGTGGGGCTGGTGGTCGGCACCATAGGGTCGGCGTTCGCCATAAGGCGTTTCCTGGAAACCTGACGTTCGATCTCGCCGCAAGTCAGCCCTTGTTGGCTCCGTTGTGCCTCACGAAGTCGTTCACGGCGTAATAGGCATCGATGGACTCGCCGGCATCGCCCCAAAAGCCGTGGAGCACGTCGTACTGCATGAGCCCCTGCTCAACGTAGTAGTTGTTGACGTCGGTGATCTCCAACTCGCCACGGCCGGAAGGCACCAGCCGGCCGATGATCTCGAACACGTCGGGCGAGTAGCAGTAGATCCCGGTCACGGCGTAGTGGCTGGGGGGGTCCTCCGGCTTCTCGACGATGCGGGTGATGTGCCCTTCCCCGTCGAACTCCGGCACACCGAGATGGCGGAGGTGGACGGGATCGGTCTCCTCGGTGAGCACGATCCGTGCGCCGCCGCCCTGCCGGGAAAAGCGCTCCACGGTGGGACGGAACGTCTGCTCCACGATGTTGTCCCCCAGCATGACCAGCACCGGATCCTGGTCGGCGAACCGTTCGGCCAAGCCGAGCGCTTCGGCGATGCCGCCGGGCCGGTCCTGGTAGGCGTAGGAGAGGCGGTCGATGCCGTGGTCGTGGCCGTTGCCGAGCAGGCGGAGGAACTCGCCAGCGTGCGTGCCCCCGGTCACCAGCATCATCTCGGTGATCCCGGCCATGACCAACGCCTCGATGGCGTAGCTGATCATCGGCCGGTCGTAGATGGGCAGCAGGTGCTTGTTGGTGATGCGGGTCAGCGGATGCAGGCGGGTCCCGCTTCCCCCCGCCAGGATGACCCCCTTCACGACCCGACCTGCTCGCTTGCGGACGATGTCCGGGATCCTCCGAGCCACTCGATCATCTCGGCGCGCTGACGGCCGTAGTCGAGCTTGCCCGACGGGGCCCGGCCCACCGATGAGACGAAGCGGATGTGACGAGGGGCTTTGTAGGCAGCCAGCCGCTGGCGCACAAAGTCGATCAGCTCGGCCTCCGTCGCCTCCGCCCCGGGGCGCCGCTCCACGGCGGCGGTGACCATCTCGCCGAAGCGCTCGTCGGGCACACCGACGACCACGGCGTCGCTGACGGCCTCGTGCAGCTTGAGCGACTCCTCGACCTCCTCGGGGAACACCTTCTCGCCCCCGGTGTTGACCACCACCGACCCCCGGCCCAGCAGCAGGATCGATCCATCGGGTTCGACGACGGCATAGTCCCCCGGTACGGAGTACCGCACGCCGTCGATCAGGCGGAAGGTGGCGGAGGTCTTCTCCGGGTCCTTGTAGTAGCCGAGCGGGTTGCGTCCCCCCAGGGCGAGCACACCTCGGCGGCCGGAGCCCGGTTCGACGTCCTTGCCGGTTTCGGTGTCGATCACCCGCACCTCGGGGCCCAAGGAGAAATGCGCGGTGGACTTCGCCTCGTTGGCGGTGGAGACCGAGGCGCCCATGCCCAGGGCCTCGGATGAAGAGAAGGCGTCGATCAGCATCATGGTCGGGTGGTGGCGCAGCAGACCGAGCTTGGTCTCCTCGCTCCACATCACGCCCGACGACAGGATGGCCAGCAGGGTGGACAGCGAGTACGCGCCCGGCTGGCTGTCGAGCGCGGCCAGGATTGGCTTGGCGAAGGCGTCGCCCACGATGGACAGCACGTTCACGTTCTCCCGTTCCACCGTCTGGAGCAGTTCCACCGGGTCGAAGTGGCGGTTGGCCAGTGTGACCACGCAACCTCCGACCGACATCGTGCCCATGGCCGTGAAGAGGCCGGTGCCGTGCATGAGGGGACAGGCCGGAATGATCGACGGGCCGGAACCGACGAGGGTCTTGCGTACACCGTGCAGGCCGTCGTCCTCTGGGATCCGGATGAGGTTCCCGGCGTTCAACCGCCGGAACAGGTCGTCCTGCCGCCACATCACCCCTTTGGGCATGCCGGTGGTCCCACCGGTGTAGAGCAGCAACAGGTCGTCGCCGCTTCTGTTCCAGGGGGGGTGCTGGCGGTCTGCTTCGCCGGCCACCAACTCGCCGTAGTCGAGCGCCCACTGCGGCCGTGGGCCGTTGCCGTCGTCGACCCATATCCAGCTGCTCACCCGGGGCACGCGCCGGCGCATGCCGTCTATGCGCTCGGCGAAGGCGCCGTGGAACACCACGGCGGTGACATCGGCGTTGTCCCACAGGTACACCAATTCGTCGTCGGTGTAGCGGTAGTTGGTGTTGACCGGGACCAATCCGGCTTTGAAGGCGGCGAACACCGACTCCAGGTACTCGGGACAGTTGTAGAGGTACTGGGCCACTTTGTCCTGCGACTTGGAGCCCACTTCGAGCAACGCCCGGGCCAGGGCATTGGACCTGCGGTCGACCTCGGCCCACCGCAGGTGCCGCTCGCCTTGTACCAGGGCGGGCGCCTCGGGGACCACTTCGGCCACCGTCTCCCAGACGTCGGCGAAGTTCCAATCGTCCATCGGTGCAGCCTACGCTGCGGTCGGTGGACCTCGCCCTTCCCGGAGACGATCACCCGGCCCGGGTGGAGACGCGACGCTGGCTGGCGTCGAATCCCGATCCCAGCGCGCGCGCCCTTGCCGAAGCGGGATATGTGGCCCCGCACTGGCCGGTTCCATGGGGAAGAGGCGCCGATCCGGTGTCACAGCTCGTGATCGACGACGAGCTGCGCCGGGCGGGTGTGCGCCGTCCGTTCAACCAGATCGGCATCGGCTGGGCCGGGCCCACCATCATCCAGGCCGGGACCGAACAGCAGAAGCAGCGCTATCTGTTGCCGCTGCTGGCCGGCGAGGAGATCTGGTGCCAACTGTTCAGCGAGCCGGGTGCGGGATCGGACCTGGCCGGACTGTCCACCCGTGCGGAGCGTGACGGAGACGAGTGGGTCGTCACCGGGCAGAAGGTGTGGACGAGCTTCGCTCACGTGGCGTCCTTCGGCATCTTGCTGGCTCGCACCGCCCCCGACCTTCCGAAGCACGAGGGGATCTCGTACTTCATCTGCCCCATGGACACCCCCGGTGTCGTCGTGCAGCCGATCGTGGACATGACCGGCGACCATTCGTTCAACGAGGTCTTCCTGGACGATGTGCGTCTGCCGGCGGAGAATCTGGTGGGCGCAGTCAACGGTGGTTGGGCACTGGCCAAGGTCACCTTGGGCAACGAGCGGGTTTCGTTGTCGGGCGAGGGCTCGCTGTGGGGCCAGGGCCCGACGGCGACCGACCTCCTCGAGCTGGTGCGGCGCGCCGGAGGAATTGAGGACCCGCAGCTGCGCCAGGAGCTGGCCAGGGTGTGGGGCGAGGGGGAGGTGCTGCGTCTCATCCGGCTCCGCACCGTCGGTGCGGCGTTGTCCGGGCGGGCGGCGGGAGCGGAGGCTTCGGTGCGCAAGGCCCTGGCCGACGAGCACGGCCAACGGGTGATGGAGCTGGCCATGCGCCTGACCGGAGCCAGGGCCATGCTCGCCGGGGCGGGCCCACTGCCGGCCGCTGTCCACGGGTCATGGCCCGAATCCACCTGGTCCAAGGGCTATCTGTTCTCGCGTGCCCTCACCATCGGCGGCGGGACGGCCGAGGTCCAGCGCAACATCGTGGCCGAGCGGGTGCTGGGGCTTCCACACGACGTGGATGTGGAGGCTGTCCGGCGCTCGTCGGGTCCATCCCCGCAGCCCGTGGCGGGGGTACCCGATTAGGCCACCTTGTGTAGTGCTGCTCGCGCAGAGCGACACGAACACGGTACGGTGACCGCGGCAAGTGTGCACCAGGCAGGGCGCCACATCGTCGCCGCAAGGAGCCGGACGTGCCCCTGTTTTCGACAAAGGGTGACCAACCAGTCATCCGACGTGGCCTTCATCAGGCGGAGGAGATGGTCGATGGGTGAGTCGGGGCCGTCCGGCGGTACACCGAGCACCCGCGGCTCCGGCGGGGCCGACGGCGGACCCTGGCGTACCGGAGTGGGACCGGCGGCCGAGCACGTGAACCAGTGGATCGGGGCCTGGCGGTCCCAACTGCGCGGCGACACGCGCATCCCCGAGGACGAGGCCCGATCGGTGGTGGGGGCGGTCCTCGAGGACTTCGCCGGGGGCCCGCCGGAGGCGCTCGACCGGGCCGGACAGGCCTGGGGCCGGGCGCACCGGTCCGTGTCGGCCATGATCGAACGACTGTCGGCCCTGCGCCAGGCCATGGCCGCCGGCGCAGTCGACCACCCTCTCGAGATGCACCGGGCGCTCGACCGGGTGACGGTGGCCGCCACCGAGGAGGCGCTCAACCGGCTCGAGCACGCCTCGCGAACCGATGCCCTGACCGGCGTCGGCAACCGCCGCGCCTTCGACGAGACCCTCTCCGCCGCGTTGTCGGCCGCCGGTCGCCAAGGTCACCAGGTCACCGTGGTGGCGGTGGACCTCGACGGCCTGAAGCGCATCAACGACACCGAGGGGCATGCCGCCGGTGATGCCGCCCTTCTGGCGTTGGTGCGGGCCTTCTACTCGGCCCTTCGCGACGAGGACACGGTGTTCCGCGTCGGTGGCGACGAGTTCGTCATCCTGCTGCCGTTCACCTCGGTCGACGCAGCGCAGTCCCTCATGCTGCGCATCCAGGGCGCCGGCGCCCCGGAATTCACCTGGGGTGCGGCCGGTTTCCCCGGCGCCGGGGCCGAGGCCGCCGCTCTGGTCGAGGCGGCGGACCAGGATCTGTATCGACGCCGTCAGGACCGGCGTCGCCTCGGCGCGGCGATCGCCACGCGGCGGGCGGTGCGCCTCCGCTCCGGGCAGGCGCATCGGCTGTGGCGCTGGGCGTGGATCCCCGCCGCCGCCGTGCTAGTGGCCTCGATGGTGGCCACCTTCGTGACCTCCGGCACTCCTGGCCCGTTCGCCTCGGCCAGTCGAGGCGGGCACCGTGCGTCGCCGGCCTCCTATCCCCCAGGGGCGGCTCCGGCCGCCGGAACGGGCCGGGGCTCCGGCACGGCGTCGCAGTCGTCTCCGAACGGGGTGCAAGCTGCTGAGCTCGGCTACGAGAGTCCTGCAGGCAGCACCGGTTCCGGAGGAGCGCCCGCCTCGTCGCCGGGTTCCTCGTCGCCGGGGCCTT
Organism: Acidimicrobiales bacterium; assembly: GCA_035319705.1. Lineage (GTDB taxonomy): Bacteria > Actinomycetota > Acidimicrobiia > Acidimicrobiales > UBA8190 > UBA8190. The sequence continues at coordinate 14,855 of DATHCF010000090.1, forward strand.
CGTCACCCGGTTCGTCGTCGGGGGGCGGGATCCTCGGCACGCTGCAGCAGGCGGTGGCGCCCGTGCCCGTCGTGGGTGGAGGCAACGGTTTGCTGGCCAAGCTCACCCAGTTGCTGTCGCCCACGCCCGCCTCGGCCGGCTCGTCCGACCGATCGCCGACCCCCGGCATCCTGAGCCTGGCTCAGCCCTTCGGATTCTGAGCCGGCCGGGGGACCCGGCTGGCGGCAGCTGCACGCACCACGGCGCGCACGAAGTCGGCGAAGGCCGCCGGATGGGTCAGATGGGCCCCATGGGCAGCGCCGCCGATCTCCACCAGCTGCGCGCCCGGCACTGCCGCCACGAGCTCGTCGACCGCCCGGCGGTGATGCCATCTCGAGGCACTTCCCCGGCCGAACACCGCCGGCACCGCCGCCGACGTGACGTCGAAGGGTTGACCACCGGC
>DATHCF010000091.1:0-4500 GCA_035319705.1 Acidimicrobiales bacterium
GAAGATGGAGCGCGTGGCCGACAAGGTGTTCCTCGTGACGCCCTCCAATGTCAAGGTCTCGGCCGAGGAGCGCCAGCGCCTTCAGGAGAACGGTCTGCTTCAGGCCTGACCGGGCCGAAGCCGGCTGATCACATCCAGAACTCCTCATGAGCGCGCTCGGGGTGGTCAGCGCGGTGGGCATCGTCCGTGCCCTGCTCCAGGCCTACGTCATCGTCCTCGTCGCCCGGGCGCTGCTCAGCTGGTTCCCCATGCACTCGGGCAGCCCGATCCTGCCCTTGGTGCGGGTGCTCGACCGCCTGACCGAACCGGTTCTGGTCCCCATCCGGCGGATCCTCCCCCCGCTGCGGGCGGGCGGCATGGCGATCGACCTGTCGATCATCGTGGCCATCCTCGCCGTCGAGATCATCGCCAATCTGATCTGACCCCCGGCCGGCCACGGCCGGCCGCGGCATCCGTCGCTTGCCGAGAGGTCTTGGATAGGATCCGCGCCATGTCTAGCTCCCAAGAAATGCCTGCTCTGGACAGCCTGCGGACCGTCGAGTTCCGCCAGACCCTGCGGGGGTACCACATCGACGATGTGGACGAGTACCTGGAACGTGTCGCCGTGGAAGCGGACGCGCTCCGGGAACAGATGCGCCAGACGGCGGACCGGCTCCGCCAGGCCACCGATCGCATCGTGGCGCTCGAGTCGCGCCCGGGCGACGCATCTGCACCTGAGGCGATGGCCGCCGCCGCGCCCCGGGCGGCCGAGGACAGCCTGCAGCGCACCCTCGTCCTCGCCCAGAAGTTCGTCGAGCAGACCGAGGCCGAGGCGCGTGACCAGGCGCGTACCGTCGTGGAGGAGGCCCATCAGCGCGCCCGCGACATGGTGGCAGAAGCCGAGCAGCGCGCCCGGGCGATGGCCGACGAGTCGGAGAAGCGCCTGCGCGAAGAGGTGACACGTCTCGAAGGCCAGAGGACCAAGCTGGCCGGCGACGTCGAGGCCATCTCGCGCTACCTCGACACCGAACGCGCCCGTTTGCGCGGCGTGCTGGCCGACATGCTGCACTGGGTCGAGGAGACCGTGCAGCCGCCGGCTGCCGCCAAGCCGCCCGCCGCCGAGCGCACCGACGCCGCGCCGGCGGCCGGTGCGCCCCGAGGGTCATCGGTCTCCCCGCCGTCGGGCGAGGGCCGCGTGGGCGCCGAGTCCCGTCAGCCCGCCGAGGCCGCCACCGGGGCAGGTGCCGGAGTGGCGGCGGGGGCGACGCGCCCCGGGTTGCAGACGGTCAGCCAGGGCAATATCCCCAACGGCGCCCCGTCGCGCTGAGCCCCGCCGGCCCGTGCAGTGGCCGGCTTCTGCTTTCGGTCAGCCCACGCGTCGCACCTCGACGTGGAGGCTGTCTCCCACCGCGATCTCGAGTTCGTCGGCCAGCGTCTGCTCCATGACGTAGGCGCGGTGGCGCTCGACGGCGCGGGCCACCGCTTCGGGCGCCAGCACCCGCACGGCGACACGGTCGGCGATGTGGAAGCCGGCCTCGCGGCGCTTGGCCTGGATCTCCCGGACCACGTCGCGGGCCAGTCCCTCGGCCTCGAGCTCGTCGTCCACTTGGGTGTCCAGCACCACCACGCCGGCGTCGGCCGGCAGGGTGCGGCCGCGCTCGGTGTCGCGGGGCCGTAGGGCCAGCTCGTACTCGCCGGGGAGCAGGGCGACGCCGTCGGCCACCACCTCGTCGCCACGGTGCTCCCATCGCCCCTGGCGCACGGCGCCGATGACCCGCTGGGTGTCTGCACCGAGCCTCGGTCCCAGCACCGCCGGCACCAGGCTGAGCACGCGCTCGGCCACTTCGGTCACCTCGTCGGTGAGCAGGACCTCCTTCACGTTGACCTCGTCGGCGATGAGATCGCGGTACGCGGCCAGCCGGGCGGGCTCGACGGTAGCGACCGTGAGGCGGCGCAGGGGAAGACGCACCCGACGGCCCTCGGCCTTGCGCACGGCGTGGGCGGCCGAGCAGATGTCGCGCACCAGGTCCATCGACTCGACGAGTTCGGGGTCGGGACGCAGCTCGCCGTCGTGCGGCCAGTCGGTCAGATGCACGCTGCGCTCGCCGGTGAGCCCCCGGTACACCGTCTCGGTGAGCAGAGGCAGAAGCGGCGCCGCCACCCGGCACAACAGGCAGAGCACGGTGGACAAGGTGTCGTAGGCGTCGGCCTTGTCGGCTTCCACCGCCGGAGAGCCGTCACGGGCCTTCCAGAAACGGTCGCGGCTGCGACGGATGTACCAGTTGTTCAACGCGTCGAGGAAGGACGTCACCGCCGCGCACGCCCCGTACAGGTCGTAGCCGTCCATGGCCGCCTGCACCTGCTGCACCAGCGAGGCAACCTTGGCCAGCGCGTAGCGGTCGAGCGTCCCGGTGGCGTCAAGTCGCCGACGGCCTTTCATGGCGTCGACGTTGGCGTACAGGGCCAGGAAGTACCAGGCGTTCCAGATGGGATTGAGCACCTGGCGCCGCACCTCCTCGAAACCCTTGGCGTGCACCACCAGGTCCTGGCCGCGCAGCACCGACGACGACAGCAAGAACCAGCGCATGGCGTCGGCACCCCACATGTCGAACACCACGTCGGGCTCCGGGTAGTTGCCCAGGCGCTTGGACATCTTGCGGGCGTCGTCGCCGAGGACGATCCCGTGTGACACGCAGTGCTTGAAGGGCGGACGGTCGAACAACGCCGTGGACAGGACGTGCAGGGTGTAGAACCACCCGCGGGTCTGGCCCACGTACTCGACGATGAAGTCGGCCGGGAAGTGGGTCTCGAACCACTCGGCGTTCTCGAAGGGGTAGTGCACCTGGGCGTAGGGCATCGACCCCGATTCGAACCAGCAGTCGAGCACGTCGGTCACCCGCCGCATGGTGGACCGGCCGGTGGGGTCGTCGGGATTGGGCCGGGTGAGCTCGTCGATGGCGGGCCGGTGGAGGTCGTCGGGACGCACGCCGAAGTCGCGTTCGAGCTCGTCCAGGCTGCCGTAGACGTCGATGCGCGGGTAGCGGGGGTCGTCGCTCTTCCACACCGGGATGGGCGCGCCCCAGAAGCGGTTGCGGCTGATCGACCAGTCGCGGGCCCCCTCCAGCCACTTGCCGAAGGCGCCGTCGCGCACGTGGGCCGGGATCCAGTCGATCTGCTGGTTGAGCTCGAGCATCCGGTCCTTGAAGGCGGTCACTTTCACGAACCAGGAGCTCAAGGCCTTGTAGATGAGCGGGGTGTCGGTGCGCCAGCAGTGGGGGTAGCTGTGCACGTAGGGCGCGGCCTCGACCAGGGCGCCACCCGAGCGCAGCGCCTCGATGACGGGGGCGTTGGCGTCGAAGACGTTGAGACCGGCGTAGGGGGGGACTTCGGAGGTGAAGCGGCCCTGGCCGTCGACCGGCACCACCACGGCGATACCTGCCTCGGCGCACGCCTGGTAGTCCTCTTCGCCGAAACCGGGCGCCATGTGCACGATGCCCGTGCCTTCGTCGGTGGCGACGAAGTCGCCGCCCAGCACGACGAAGGCCCCGGGTTGGCCGGCGAAGAAGTCGAACAACGGTGTGTATCGGCGACCCACCAGCTGGCTGCCGCCTACCTCGCACAGCGGCGAGCGGTCGGCGAACAGACCGGGGTAGGCAGCCGCACGCTCTGCCGCCACCACGGTCGGGCCGTCATCGGTGTCGTAGACCTGGTAGGTGACCTCCGGCCCCACGGCCAGCGCCAGGTTGGAGGGGAGCGTCCAGGGTGTGGTGGTCCACACGAGCATCCGAAGGCGACCGGCCAGCGGCTCGGGCGCGGCCCGGTCGGGCTCCAGCACGAACGACAGCGTGACGGCCGGGTCCTCCCTGGGCCGATAGGCGTCGTCCTGGCGGGTCTCGAAATTGGACAGCGGTGTCTCGCACTCCCAGCAGTAGGGCAGGACGCGCTCGCCTTCGTAGACGAGCCCCTTTTCCCACAGCGCCTTGAAGGCCCACACCACGCTCTCCATGTAGGGCAGGTCCATGGTCTTGTAGTCGTCGGCGAAGTCGACCCAGCGGGCCTGGCGGGTGACGTAGTACTGCCAGGCGTCGGTGGTCCGCTGGACCAGCGCCCGGCAGTAGTCGTTGAAGCGGTCGATGCCGTACACGACGATGGGGGCGCGGCCGTGCAGCTCGAGCTCTTTTTCGGCCTCCATCTCGGCCGGAAGCCCGTGGCAGTCCCAGCCGAAGCGCCGCTCCACCCGGCGCCCCCGCATGGTCTGGTAGCGGGGCACGGCATCCTTCACGAATCCGGTCAGGAAGTGGCCGTAGTGGGGCAGGCCATTGGCGAACGGCGGCCCGTCGTAGAAGACGTACTCGTTCTCGCCACCTGCCCGCTGCGACACCGAGGCGTCGAAGGTCCCGTCCTTGGCCCAGTAGTCGAGAACCTGTTCCTCGAGACGGGGGTAGGCCGGCTGCTGCTCGACCTCGGGGTACGGCGGAGATGCTCCGGCGCCCTCCGACATGGCCCAAGAGTATTCGCCGG
>DATHCF010000092.1:0-2182 GCA_035319705.1 Acidimicrobiales bacterium
CGGGGCCGAGGACACGAGCCGCTCGGCCAGCAGCCGGGTGAGCAGGAACGGGCCCAGGTGGTTCACCCCGAAGGTCTGCTCGAAACCCTGGGCCGTGGTCTCCCGCCGTGACCAGATCCCCCCGGCGTTGTTGACGAGCACCTGCAGCCGGTCGAAGCGCTCGGCCAGCTCCTTGGCGCCGCGCTCGATGCTCGCCAGGTCGGCCAGGTCGATCTCCACCACGTGGACGTCGTCGGTGCCGGCGCGCCGGCGGACCTCGGCGGCAGCCTGCCCGGCCCGCTGCGGGTTCCGGCAGGCCAGCACCGTCGTGGCCCCCAGGCGGGCCAGGCCCACCGCCGTCTCGAAGCCGATGCCCGAGTTGGCCCCGGTCACCACCGCCACCTGCCCCTTCATCTCGTCCATTGGGCCCTCCTCGCCGCCGGCCGAAGTATGCCCGGGCCGGCGGGAACGAACCGGAGCGGGTGATTGTTGTACTGGCAACGAGTTGCCGAGCGGCCCGGCCGGGCCGACGAGGAGACCAGATGACCCAGCTCACCGACACCCTGCCCCTGCTGCCGCTCTCGAGCGGCGTGGTGCTGCCCGGCATGGTCTTCACCATGGCCCTCGAGAGCGAGGAGTCCAAGGCGGCCGCCGAGGCGGCCGGCCAGGTGGGCGGGCGGCTGGTCCTGGTCCCCCACAACGAGGGCCGGTACTCGAAGGTGGGCGTGCTGGCCGAGATCGTGGAGCTAGGCGAGCTGCCCGGCGGCGGCGCGGCGATGGTGGTGCACGGGCTGCAGCGGGCCCTGGTGGGCACCGGTGTGCCCGGGACCGGACGCGCCCTGTGGGTCCAGGTCGACCCGGTCGACGACGAGCCCCCGAGCCCCGAGGTCCAGGAGCTGGCCCGCGAGTACCGGGCGGTGCTCGAGAACATCCTTCTGGCGCGCGGCGCCCGCCAGATGGCACAGCGGCTGCGCGACGTCTCCGATCCGTCGCAGATCGCCGATCTGGCCGGGTACTCGCCCGACCTGTCGCTCGAGCAGAAGGTGCAGGTTCTCGAGGCCACCCGCGTCGAGGACCGTCTCCGCCTCGTCCTCGGGTGGGCGCGCGACACGCTGGCCGACATCACCTTGCGCCGGCAGATCCGCTCCAGCGTCGAGGAGGGCATGGAGAAGACCCAGCGCGAGTTCCTGCTGCGGCGCCAGCTCGAAGCCATCCGCAAGGAGCTCGGAGAGCTCGACGGCGACACCGAGGAGGGCACCCCCGAGGCCTATCGGGCACAGCTGTCGGGGCGCGACCTTCCGGAAGCGGTGGCGAAAGCGGTGGAACGCGAGATCGCCAAGCTCGAGCGCACGAGCGAACAGAACCCCGAGCACGGCTGGATCCGCACCTGGCTCGACACCGTCCTCGAGCTGCCGTGGGGCGAGGAGTCCGAAGACCGTCTCGACCTGACCGAAGCAGCGCGCGTCCTCGACGAGGACCACGACGGGCTGAGCGAGGTGAAGGACCGCATCATCGAGCACCTGGCCGTACGGGCCCGGCGCGCCGGGCGCGGCCTCGAGCCCGAAACGGGCAGGGGGTCGGGTGCCATCCTGGCTCTCGTGGGCCCGCCGGGCGTGGGCAAGACGTCGCTCGGGGAGTCGGTGGCGCGCGCCCTCGGACGGCGCTTCGTGCGCGTGGCCCTCGGGGGCGTCCACGACGAGGCCGAGATCCGCGGGCACCGGCGCACCTACGTGGGCGCCCAGCCGGGACGGCTGGCCAGGGCGCTTCGGGAGGCCGGGACGATGAACCCGGTCGTCGTGCTGGACGAGGTGGACAAGCTCGGGGCCGACTGGCGCGGGGATCCCTCCTCGGCGCTGCTCGAGGTCCTCGACCCCGCGCAGAACCACACCTTCCGGGATCACTACCTGGAGGTGGAGCTGGATCTGTCCAAGGTGCTGTTCATCGCCACCGCCAACGTGTCGGAGACCATTGCGGGGCCATTGCTCGACCGGATGGAGGTCATCCGCATCGACGGCTACACCGAGGACGAGAAGCTGGCCATCGCCCGTCATCACCTGCTGCCGCGTCAGTTGGAGCGTGCCGCGCTCGGCGCAGAGGAGGTGCAGTTGACCGACGACGCGCTGCGGCAGGTGTCGGCCGACTACACCCGCGAGGCCGGCGTGCGGAACCTCGAACGCGAGCTGGGACGGCTGCTGCGCAAGGT
>DATHCF010000093.1:0-7168 GCA_035319705.1 Acidimicrobiales bacterium
GACGGGAAAAACCCAGGCACGCCAGGCCGGCCGGCCCGTTCGGAAGAAACCCCCCGGCGGTACCCTTTGATCCAGTGACGTTCGGGCCCAGCGCCATCCGAGGCTTCCCGGTGACGGGCAACGGCGGACGCGTCGAGTACCGCTTGGCCCGCAATGCCGTGGTCAAGGAGTTCAAGCGAGGGCGCCTGAGCCGGCTGGACGTCTGCGACGCCCACCCGGAGCTCATCCGGGCCGCCCTCAACGTGGGCACGCCGCTCGAAGAGGACTGCCCGATCTGTGCCGAGGTGCGGGTCGTCCACGTGACCTACGTGTTCGGACCACGTCTTCCGCCCCACGGCCGTTGCCCGGCCACTGCGGCCGAGTTGGCCCGGTTGTGCCGGCGGGCCGACGAGGTGGCGTGCTACGTGGTGGAGGTGTGCCCCGAGTGCCGCTGGAACCACTTGGCCCGCATGTACCCGGCCGGCGGCCGTCACCGGGCACGCCTGCGCGCCACCGCCCGGGGTTGACGCCGCCCCGGCCGCCGTCGCACAGCTCGCGCTCAGCGAGGACTGTTAGGACGTCGGGGTCCACGCGCGCCGGACGGGACAAAGCCGGTGGAGTGCTACCGCCGGAGTCCCTCGATGGTGCAGCATGGACGCTCGGTCCCTGCGACCGGTGAGCGACAGAGAGGGCGAGAGGATCGCTGTATGAGCGTGGTGCAACCAGGCGGGAACAAACGACCCGGCGGCAGCCCCGGCCCCGGGCAGGGTCAGCGCCCCCAGCAGAAACCGGGCCAGCGCCCGCCCTCCAGTGCACGCCGGCCGCCGTCGGCGAAGCCGGGTTCCGGCGCGGCGGGCCGCGCTCCTCAAAAAGGCGGAGTCCCTCAAAAGGGCGGACGCGGAGGCGGCCGGCCACCTGCCGGCGGGCGGCGGCCGGGGGCCCCCGTCCCCGCCGGGCCCCCGCGACGGTTCTCGGCCTCCACCATGGCCTTCGCCGCCATCGTGGTGGTGGTGCTGGTCGTGGCGGTCCTGGTCGTGGTGAAGGTGACCGGCGGGAGCGGGTCGGGTAGCGGCACGTGCCTCAACGGGGTGTGTGCGCCCCCCGTCACGCCGGCACCCGCCAGCCTGGTCAGCGAGCTCGCCAGCGTGCCGGCCTCGGTGGAGCAGGCAGTGGGCGTTCCGTCGTCGTCGCTGGTCGTCGCGCCCACCTACGTTCCCGGTCAGCAGCCGTTGACGAGCGGCGGCAAGCCGGAAGCACTGTTCATCGGCGCCGAGTTCTGCCCGTATTGCGCAGCGGAACGCTGGGCCATGATCGTCGCCTTCTCGCGCTTCGGCACCTTTTCCGGGCTCGACGAGACGACGTCGTCACCATGGGACGACCCCTCGGCCATCCCCACCTTCACGTTCCACTACGCCACCTACTCGAGCAGCGTGGTGGACTTCACCATGGTCGAGTACGAGAGCAACGACACCCATGGGCTCGGTACGCGACACCAACTTCAGCGGCTCACCACCCAGCAGAACGACTTGTGGTCCACCTACGACTCCAAGTTCGGTGAGCCGGAGGGCTTTCCCTTCCTCGACATGGGCAACAAGGTCATCGTCTACAGCCCGAGCTACAGCCCCGAGGTGCTGTCCGGGTACACCCAGCAGGCAATCGCCGCCCAGCTCACCAATCCCAAGAGCGCCATCACCCAGTCCATCGTGGGCACGGCCAACTACATCACCGCCGGCATCTGTTCGATCACAGGCCAGCAGCCGGGGTCGGTGTGCAGCGCTTCGGCGGTGACCGCCGCCGCCAAGGCCATCGGCATACCGAGCTGACCGGACGGCCATGACCGACGTCGACCGTCCTGCCTCCCCGCCCGTCGAGGTCGCCGACGAGGATGGCTACCAGGAGGCCTGGGAGGAGGAGGCCGAGTGGCGTGGCCCCGGCATCCGCCGGTGGTGGGGGTGGGCGGCCTTCGTGCTGTCTGTGGCCGGCTTCGGTGACTCGCTCTATCTGACCGTCGAGCACTTCACGGGCAGTGTGCCGATCTGCGCGGCCACCGGGATCATCGACTGCACCAAGGTCACCACGAGCCCCCAGTCCGAGGTGTTCGGCATCTTCCCGGTGTCGCTCCTCGGCCTGCTGTTCTTCACCGGCATGCTGGCGGTCAACCTGCCGCCGCTGTGGCGTCGCGGTGGCGAACTCGGCCGGTGGCTGTCGTGGGCCCGGCTGGCCATGGTGGTCGTCGGCATCGGCATGGTCATCTACCTGATCTCGGCCGAGCTGTTCAGCATCAAGGCCATCTGCCTGTGGTGCACCGGGGTCCATATCGTCACCTTCCTCTTGTTCGTGCTGGTGGTGGCCACTTTCCCCACCATGGTGAGCTCCGTCGGGGTCGAGCCGGACTGATCCGCAGGCGGGGGGCGCATCGGCGCTCCCGGCCGGTTCACCCCGGCGTTACCGGGAATTCACCGAGGAAACGCTCCTTCAGGCGAAGGGGCGCGCCCTCAGAGCCGTTGTGGAGGGGAGGAGGCCGGCCCGGCGCGCCCGATCGGGACGACGCCGGTCGCCGGGAGGAACGGTGCAGGCTCTTCCGACGTGGGGCGAAGGAGGCCGCAGGCGGACGCGCCGCGCCGTGTCGAGACGGTCGTTCCTCCAGGCAGGGGTGGCGCTGGGAGCGGCCGGAGGCCTCGCACGCCTGTCGGCACGGCACGCCCGGCTCATCGACACCGCCCTGTCGTCGGACCAGGCGTCCACCGGGAGCCTGTCCGACATCGAGCACGTGGTGGTCCTCATGCAGGAGAACCGGTCCTTCGACCACTACTTCGGCACCATGTCGGGGGTGCGCGGGTACGGAGACCCACAGGTGCCGCGCCAGGTCGTCGACGGCGTCCGGACCCCGGTGTTCGACCAGTACGGCCCGCCCGGGTACTCGGTGGGTGGGGAGCCGTACCTGCAGCCCTTCGAGCTCATCAACAGCTTTCCCAGTCACCCGGGCGAAACCACCAACGACATCACGCACGACTGGGGTCCCACCCACTACGGGTGGAACAACGGGGCGATGGACCAGGTGCTCAAGGCCCACCTCGCCAGCGACGGATCGAGTATCGGCTTTCTCACGATGGGCTACTACACGCGCGACGACCTGCCCTTCTACCATTCCCTGGCCGACGCCTTCACCATCTGTGACGGCTACCACTGCTCGGTCCTCGGTCCCACCTATCCCAACCGCCTCATGCAGATGACCGGCAGCCTCGGGGCCGACGGTACCCAGGGCGGCACCGTGCTCGAGACCTATTCCGATCCGGTGCAGTACTACGGCACGCTCGAGTGGCCCACCTACCCCGAGGCGCTCACCGAAGGGGGCGTGAGCTGGAAGGTGTACCAGGACCCCACGACGACAGTGCTCTACAACGTGCTGCCCTTCTTCAAGAGCTTCTCCAGGCCGTCCACCAGCACCGACGCCCAGAACGCGGCCAATGGACTGGCTCCCCAGTACCCGGCGGAGTTCGAGGCCGACGTCGCAGCCGGCACCCTGCCCCAGGTGTCGTGGATCCTCCCCCCGGCCGCCTGTTGCGAGCACCCGGCTGCCCCGCCCGAGTACGGCGAATGGCTGGTGTCGCAGATCCTTTCGACCTTGGTGTCGAACCCCGACGTCTGGGCCAAGACGATCTTCCTCGTCATCTACGACGAGCACGGCGGATGGTTCGACCACGTGCCTCCGGTCACCCCGGGGCCGATGGTCCTGTCACCCAGAGACATCCCGGCCGGCGACGAGTACCACGGCGAGTACGTCACCGGCGCGCTGCCCTCGGCGGGCACCTACAGCATCAACGGCGAGATGCTCAACATCTATGGGCCGCTCGGACTGGGCTTCCGCACGCCGGCGCTCGTCCTCTCGCCTTTCTCGCGCGGCGGCTATGTGTGCTCGGAGACCTTGGACCACATTTCGGTGCTCAAGCTCATCGAGCAGCGCTTCGGTGTGCCCGTCCCCAATGTCTCGTCGTGGCGCTACGACACGGTAGGCAACATCGTCGACGCGCTGGCGCTGAGCCTCCCGGCCGACGCGTCTGTGCCGTCGTTACCGTCGGCGTCGCTCACCGACCCCAGCACGGCCGCGGCAGCCGTGGTCGACGCCTTCCTCGGCACCGAGGACTACGCGCCGATCCCATATCCGGCGCCCACGTCCAACGATGGGATCCCGGCCCAGGAGTCGTCGCCGACCCGGATCCGCCTTCCGCTGGCTGCCGGTGCCGCCACCACCGGCGCTTCGGCGTCGCAGGGCGGAGGGGCGCGTGGGAACGGGCCGGGTGTGGACGGCGTTTCCGGCTCGGGGCGTTCGTATGGCGAAGGAGGGCCCCGTGCGCTGTTCGGCCAGGCCGCCGGGGGCGGAGGGGCATCGGGTGCGGCCGCCGCCGGCGCCGGCGCGCGGCCGGCCACCCGTGCCGGGCACCCGGCACGTCGCGCTGTGGCGGCGCCGGCCCACGGCAGTGCCACATCGGGCGGGGACAGCGGGCTGATCGCCGGAACCGTGGCCGGTGCGGCAGCAGCGCTCGCCGCCGCCGGCGTGGCCATCCGGCGCTTGCGCCCGCGCTCGACATCCCCCGAGGGCGCGGCCGGTCCACCGCCTCCGGCCTGACCTCTGCCGCTCGGCCGCCGGTCCGTCACACCGCCGACGGCGGGCACCGGAGGCGGGCGGTGCGCAGCTGTGGGATGGTCCTGGCGTGGCGATTGCCCGAGATGGCGTGCCGGCCACCACCGCCTCGAATCGCCTGGCCCGCCAGCTGTTCCACGGACTCCCCTCGCGCTACGACTCGCTAGCCGAGTGGCTGTCGTTCTTCCAGAACCGGCGGTGGCGCGCCGCTCTGGTCGAGGCGATGTCGGCGGGGCATCCCGGCATCGTCCTCGACGTGGCCACCGGCACCGCCGGGGCGGCGCTGGAACTGCGGCAGCGCACCGGTGCCGGCGTGGTCGGTGTCGACCTGACCGAGGCCATGATCCGCCGGGGAGCCGCCGCCGTCGCCGGCGCCGGTGTGACCGGCGTGGTGCTGGTGCTCGGCCGTGGGGAGCAGCTGCCGTTCCCCGACGGCTGCTTCGACGCGGTGAGCTTCACCTACCTGCTGCGCTACGTGGAGGACCCTGCTGCCACCCTTGTTGAGCTGGCGCGTGTGCTGCGTCCCGGCGGCACCCTGGCCAATCTGGAGTTCCTGGTTCCCGGCAACCGGTTCTGGCGATGGTGGTGGTGGCTCTACACCCGTGCCGTACTGCCCTTGGCCGGGCTGGTCATGGGGGGACCACAGTGGATGCGTGTGGGCCGCTTTCTCGGGCCGTCGATCAGCAGGCACTACCGGCGGTACCCCCTCGACTGGACGGTGTCGGCCTGGGAAGCGGCCGGCGTGGTGGACGTCACCGTGCGGAAGATGAGTTTGGGCGGCGGCCTCGTCATGTGGGGCCGGCGAGCAGGCGGAACCACGTGAACGAGGACACGCCGGCGGAGCCGGCGGGAGCGACCCGTCCGGCCTTCTACGCGGCACGCCGCGGCGGTTGGCGTGACTGGTGGACCCTGCTCCATCCCCCCTACACGGCCTGGCACCTCTCCTACGTGGTGGTCGGGGCCATGCTGGCCCCCAACGTGAACACCGTCCGCCTGGGCGGGACGCTGCTCGCCTTCTTCCTGGCCGTGGGGATCGCCGCCCACGCCCTCGACGAGTTGCACGGGCGCCCGTTGCGGACGGCTATCCCGTCGCCAGCGCTGGTGGCGGTGAGTGTGGCGGGACTGGCCGGGGCGCTGGCCATCGGGGTGGCCGGCGTCGTCCAGATCGGCCCGTCGGTCCTCGCCTTCGTCATCCTCGGCCCGGTCCTGGTGGTGGCTTACAACGCCGAGCTGTTCGGTGGCCTGGTGCACACCGACGCGGGCTTCGCTGCGGCCTGGGGCGCTTTTCCGGTGCTCACCGGCTACGTGGCCCAGGCCCAGGCGATGTCGCTGGCGGCGGTGCTGGGAGCGGCCGGCGCCTTCGCCCTGTCGCTGGCCCAGCGGTCGCTCTCCACCCCGGCGCGCCGTCTGCGCCGGTCGGTGCGGTCGGTGAGCGGTTCGATCACCATGGCCGACGGCACGCAGGCCCCCATCGGGCCCGACGCCCTGCTCGCTCCGCTCGAGCGCGCACTGCGCACCATGTCGTGGGCGGTGGTGGCCCTGGCCGCCGGACTGGCGGTTGCACGCCTGGGCTAACGGCCCGGCGCCCCGTCACCGAGGGCGTGCAACCGACGCCGGAATCCGGCCACCGTCATGTCGACCACCCGGTCGTGCCCCCAGCGCAGAAGCGGCGCCGCCACCCTGGCGGCCAGCCGCATGGGGCGCTGCATCATCTCGATGCGCCAGGCGACCTCGGCGGTGGTCCCCGATCCCTCGGGGTGCAGCTGCAGCCAGGCGCGCCCGCGCAGGTCCCCTTCCACAGCGGCGTCGACGCGCTTCGGAGCCCGGCAGTGCTCGAGACGGACGGTGACCCGCATCCGGTAGGGAACAGGCGGTGACACCAGACCGCTCCACACCGCCCCGTCCACCAGGCCCTCGCCGTCCACGTGCAGTTCGGCCAGCCATGCCCACCATGATTCGAAGTGGCGCGGCTCCGACAGCGCGTCCCACATCTGCACCGGCGTCGCCTCGAACCGGAAGCACCGGTGGTAGTCGATGACCGTGGGCGGAGTCCGCACCGAATCGAGAAGGTTAGAAGCCGGTCGTCGGCACCGCCACGCCGTAGGGGAACACCCTGCGTCGTCAAGTTTCGGCGCCGCGCCCCCATGGCTTGTTGTGCCGTTGATTCGCTCTCAGTCGTGGAGGTCCCGGTGGGGATAGAGGCTGCGGCAGGACACGCACCAGTGCTCCGCCTCGTCGAGGACGCGCTCGCCGACCACCCGGCCTCCGGCGTCGGTCTCGAGGTAGACCCGCCGCACCGCCGAGAGCGCGCCTTCGTCCTCCTCCGACCCACAGCTTTCGCAACGGCCGGGCGTCAACGGTCCACCGGAGGTGGCACCGGGGTGCGGGCTTCGGGGGGAAGCACGTCATCGACGGTACACTTGGAGGAGATCCCGACGCCGCCGGCAGCCCCAGTGCGCTGGACGGCAAAGGAGGCCATCATGGCTGAGAGCGTCACCGTCCCCCTCGTCCGGGCGCGCAAGCGCAGCCGCGGCAGCGAGCCGCTGG
>DATHCF010000094.1:0-6917 GCA_035319705.1 Acidimicrobiales bacterium
TCGAAAAGGCGGGCTACGGCGCCAATCCCCTCACCGACGGCAGCCTGGCCGGCTACACCGTCTACGAGGTGCCCATGACCTCGCTCACCATGGAGGTGGGCAAGGAGGCCGGCGTCAAACCCCGTGACGCCGAGCGGTCGAAGAACTTCTTCGCCCTGGGGCTGGTCTGCTGGCTCTACAGCCGGCCCACCGAACCGACACTGCAGTGGATCGAGCAGCGCTTCAAGGCCACGCCTCTCGTGCTCGACGCCAATACGCGGGCCTTCAAGGCGGGCTACAACTTCGGCGAGACGGCCGAGCTGTTCGAGTCGAACTACCAGATACGCCCGGCGCACCTGCATCCGGGTACCTACACCAACGTGACCGGCAACACCGCGCTGGCCTGGGGGCTGATCGCCGCCGCTCAGCGGGCGGGGCTGTCGCTGTTCCTGGGTTCGTACCCCATCACGCCGGCATCGGACATCCTCCACGAGCTGTCCAAGCAGAAGCACTTCGGGGTGCGCACCCTGCAGGCAGAGGACGAGATCGCCGGCATCGGGGCGGCCATCGGGGCGGCTTTCGGCGGGGCGCTCGGGGTCACCACCACGAGCGGGCCGGGCATCGACCTGAAGTCGGAGTCTGTCGGGCTGGCGGTGAGCCTGGAGCTGCCCCTCGTGGTCATCGACATCCAGCGCGGCGGTCCCTCCACGGGGCTCCCCACCAAGACCGAGCAGTCGGACCTGCTGCACGCCATGTACGGGCGCCATGGAGAGTCCCCGGTGCCCATCGTGGCGGCCAAGACGCCCTCGCACTGCTTCGAAGCCGCCATTGAAGCGGTCCGCATCGCCGTGACCTATCGCACGCCGGTGTTCCTCCTCTCCGACGGGTACCTGGCCAACGGGGCCGAGCCCTGGCGCCTGCCCGACGTGGACAACCTGCCCACCGTCGACCCCGCCTTCGCTGAGGCGCCGCCGGAGGATGGAGCCGGAAGCGGCAACGGTGCGCGGTCGCCGTTCCACCCCTATCAGCGCGATCCGGTCACCCTCGCCCGGCCGTGGGCGCTTCCGGGCACGCCGGGCCTCGAGCACCGCATCGGAGGACTCGAGAAGGCCGACGTGACCGGCGACGTGTCCTACGACCCGGTGAACCACGAGAAGATGGTCCACCTGCGCGCCGCCAAGGTGGCCGGCATCGCCGCCTCGATACCGCCGGTCGAGGTGGACGACGCCCGGGGTCCCGGCGGTTCGCCCGTGCTCCTCCTCGGGTGGGGTTCGACCTACGGAGCCATCGGCGCCGCGGTGCGCCGGCTGCGGGCCCGGGGCGTCGAGGTGGCGCACGCCCATCTGGTCCACCTGAACCCCTTCCCGCCCGACCTGGGTGAAGTGTTGCGGGCCTACGAGCATGTGCTCGTGCCCGAGTCCAACCTCGGTCAACTGGTCAAGCTGGTCCGGGCCGAGTTCCTCGTCGATGCCCGGTCGCTCACCAAGGTGCAGGGACAGCCGTTCCGGGCGGCCGAGATCGAGCGGGCGGTCCTCGAGCTGCTGGGTATCGACCCGGGTCCGGCCGTCGCCGGCAACGGCGCCGCCTCGAAGGAGAAGGCGGCGTCGAAGGCGAAGGAGAAGAGCGCAGCGAGCGAGGACGACGAGGAGGTGTCGAGTTGACCGACACCGCCGCCCCCGTCACCACCCGAAAGGACTGGACCTCCGACCAGGAGGTGCGGTGGTGCCCGGGCTGCGGCGACTACTCCATCCTTGCGGCTGTGCAGATGCTGCTCCCCGAGCTCGGCGTGCGACGCGAGAACACGGTGTTCGTCTCCGGCATCGGCTGCGCCGCCCGGTTCCCCTACTACATGAACACCTACGGCATGCACTCCATCCACGGCCGGGCGCCGGCCGTGGCCACGGGGCTGGCGGTCACCCGCCCCGATCTCGACGTGTGGGTGGTCACCGGAGACGGTGACGCCCTGTCCATCGGCGGCAACCACCTCATCCACGCCCTGCGTCGCAACGTGAACATCACCATCCTGCTGTTCAACAACCAGATCTACGGGCTCACGAAGGGCCAGTACTCGCCCACGTCGGAACAGGGAAAGGTGACCAAGTCCACTCCCTTCGGCTCCCTGGAGACGCCGTTCAACCCGATCAGCCTGGCGCTCGGTGCCGAAGCCACGTTCGTGGCCCGTACCCACGACATGGACCGTAAGCACATGCAGGAGGTCTTCCGCCGGGCCCACGACCACCATGGCGCGGCCTTCGTCGAGATCTACCAGAACTGCAACGTGTTCAACGACGGCGCCTTCGAGAAGATCACCGGCCGCGACGTGCGGGCCGAGGAGCTCATCCCGCTCGAGCACGGCCGGCCCATCCGCTTCGGCGCCGAGCTGGAGCACGGGGTGGTGCTCGATCCCGACGGCCGGGTGCGCATCGTCGAGGTGGCCGAGGTGGGGGAGGACGCGTTGCTGGTGCACGACGAGGCCCGCGAGGACCCCGGCCTGGCCTTCCAGCTGTCGCGCATGGCACGTGGCCCGTTCGAGCCCACGCCCATCGGGGTGTTCCGGGCTCTTCAGCGTCCGGAGTACGGCGACGCCATGTCCCGCCAACTGCTCGAAGCGGCCGAGCGCCGGGGGCCCGGTGACCTGGCCGCCCTGTTGCGCTCAGGTGGGACCTGGACCGTCGACGCTTGACCGCAGGCGCCGCTGATCCCGCCCTCGGGGCGGAGGCCGAGGAGCACGACCTGGGCCGGGTCCTCACCGTGCCCAACGTGGTCACCGCCGTCCGCTTGGCCTGCCTGCCCCTTTTTGTCTGGCTGCTGTTCGGCGCGCACCTTCAGACCGCGGCGGCGGTGCTCCTCGGGGTGCTGGGTGCCACTGACTGGGTCGACGGCTTCGTGGCCCGCCGCTTCCATCAGGTGACCACCCTGGGCAAGGTCCTCGATCCGGTGGCCGATCGCCTCCTGGTGCTCACCGGCGTCATCTCCATCATCGTGGTGGGAGCGGTCCCGCTGTGGTTCGGCGTCGCCACCGTGGCGCGCGAGGCGCTGGTGTCGGCCGCCGTGCTGCTTTTGGCTTCACTGGGCGCCGAGCGCATCGACGTGATGTGGATCGGGAAAGCCGGGACCTTCGCCCTCATGTTCGCCTACCCGACGTTCCTCCTGGCCCACGGTCACGCCTCCTGGCAACACCCGTTCGAGATCATCGCCTGGGTATTCGGGATCCCGGGGCTGGCCCTGTCGTGGGTGGCGGCATTCGCCTATCTCCCGCGCTCGAGACAGGCGCTGGCCGGCGGCCGCCGCGGCCGAGCGAAAACAAGGGCCACGGGGTAGGGTCCCGACTACGTGCAGCTGACGCGGCGACGGGACGACATGACGGTGATGGCGCGATGAAAGCCGTGATCATGGCCGGGGGGGAGGGGACCCGGCTGCGTCCGCTCACCTCCAACCAGCCCAAGCCCATGTTGCCCATGGCCAACCGGCCCATGATGGAGCACGTCGTCAATCTGCTGCGCCATCACGGCTTCGACGACATCGTGGTGACCGTGGCCTTCATGGCCAACGTCATCCGCAGCTACTTCGACGACGGATCGGAGTTCGGCGTCCGCATGGTGTACGCCACCGAGGAGACGCCGCTCGGCACGGCGGGCTCGGTGGGCAACGCCAAGGAACAGCTGGACGAGCGCTTCCTGGTGATCTCCGGGGACGTGCTGACCGACATCGACCTGGGCGCCGTGCTCGAGCATCACGACGCCCATGGAGCGCTGGCCACCATCGCGCTCAAGGCTGTGGAGGACCCGCTCGAATTCGGCATCGTCATCACCAGGGAGGACAGCTCGATCGAGCGGTTCCTGGAGAAGCCGACCTGGGGCCAGGTGTTCAGCGACACCATCAACACCGGTGTCTACGTGCTCGAGCCCGAGATCTTCGACTACATCCCCGACGGGCGTTCGGTGGACTTCTCCGCAGAGGTCTTCCCCGCCGTGCTGGCCGAGGGCCGTCCCCTCCAAGGATTCGTGGCCGACGGCTACTGGGAGGACGTGGGGACGCTCGAGGCGTACCTGCGGGCCCACAAGGACATCTTGGACCAGAAGGTGCACGTGCAGATGGAGGGCTTTCCCCTGCGGCCGGGCGTGTGGTTGGGAAAAGGCGCCGACGTGCACCCCACCGCCGAGGTCTCCGGTCCGGCGGTGATCGGGGACAACTGCGCGGTGGGCCCAGGGGCGAAGGTGGGGGAGTACTGCGTCATCGGCGCCAACGTGCAGGTGGCGGAGAACGCCGTGCTGCAGCGGACCGTCGTGCACGACAACGTCTTTCTCGGCTCCGGCACCCGGCTCGACGGGTGTGTGATTGGCCGGGCCTGCGACCTGCGCCAGAACGTGCGCTGCGACGAGGGCGTGGTCCTCGGTGAGGAGACGTTCGTCGGCTCCCACGCCGTGGTCAAGTCGGGGGTCAAGATCTACCCGTTCAAGACGGTCGAGACCGGTGCCACCGTCAACACCTCGATCGTGTGGGAGTCACGGGGGGCGCGCACGCTTTTCGGGCGCCTCGGCATCCAGGGCCTGGCCAACGTGGACATCAGCCCGGAGCTGGTCATGCGGCTGTCCATGGCATGGGCCAGCACGCTGGAGAAGGGTTCGACGGTCACCACCTCCCGCGACACCAGCCGGGCGGCACGGGTGCTCAAGCGGGCACTGATGGTCGGGTGCAACGCGGCGGGGGTCCACGTGGAGGACCTCGAGGTGGCCACCATCCCCGTCACGCGCTTCCAGGTGCGCTCCGGCGCCAGCATGGGTGGCGTGACCGTCCGACTGGCCGACGTGGACAGCCAGTCGGTGATCCTGCGCTTCTTCGACCAGGACGGCATCGACGTGGCCGACACCACCCAGCGCAAGATCGAGCGGCTCTACCACCGCGAGGAGTTCCGCCGGGCCCTGGCCTCGGACATCGGCGACATCGGCTTCCCCCCGCGCACCTTGGAGCTGTACACCGCCGCCCTGGTGGACTCGGTCGACATCGGGGCCGTGGCCGACGCCGCCTTCAAGATCGTGCTCGACTACTCCTTCGGCACGACGAGCTTTGTGATGCCCAACGTGCTGGCCAAGCTCGGCGCCGAGGTCCTGGTGGTGAACCCCTACGCCTCGACCGCCGCCGTCATGGCTTCCGATCGCCGGAGTGCGGCCGCCAACGTGGCCCAGCTGGTGCGAGCCTCGGGGGCGCATCTGGGAGCGGTGCTCGACGCCGGCGGCGAGCGCATCACCCTGGTCGACGACGAGGGGCGGGTGCTGTCCGACGACGAGGCCCTGGTCCTGTTGGTCGGGCTGGTGGTGGCCGAGCGGCCGGGCGCAGCGGTGGCCCTGCCGGTGGCCGCCCCCCGAGCGGCCGAGCGCCTGGCCGTCGAGGCCGGGGCCCGAGTGGTGTGGACCAAGCTCTCGGCCACACACCTCATGGAGGTGGCGAGCTCCGGGTCGGTGGCCTTTGCCGCCAGCCAGCTCGGCGGCTACATCTTCCCGAAGTTCCTTCCCGCCTTCGATGCGGTGGCCACCCTGGTGCACCTGTTGGCCATGCTGGCCGCCTCGGGCCAGCGCATGTCGAAGCTCACCGCCGAGCTGGCGCCCATCAACATCGCCCACGAGGAAGTGGTCACTCCGTGGGAGCAGAAGGGCACGGTCATGCGTCGCACCCTCGAGAGGGCAAAGGACCGCCAGACGGTCCTCGTCGACGGCGTGAAGATCATCGAGCCCGACGGGTGGTCCTTGGTGGTGCCCGATCCCGAGGAGCCTGTCACCAACGTCTGGGCCGAGGCGTCGAGCGAGGCCGAGGCCCGGGCTCGGGTCCAGGAACAAGCGGTCCGCATCCGGCAGATACTGCATTGAGCACCGAGTAGGGTCCCCGTCCATGCAAGTACCCGAGGAGCTGCTCTACACGCCCGACCACGAGTGGGCCAGGCTGTCGGACGGGGTGGTCCGGGTCGGCATCACCGACTACGCCCAGGACGCGTTGGGCGACGTGGTGTACGTGCGGCTGCCCGAAGTGGGCAGCCATGTCGGGCAGGGGGACGTGCTCGGCGAGGTCGAGTCCACCAAATCGGTGTCGGAGATCTACGCGCCGCTCTCCGGCGACGTGCAAGCGGTGAACAGCGACCTGGACCAGGCTCCGGAGTTGCTCAACAGCGATCCCTACGGCAGTGGCTGGATCTGCGAGATCCGACCGGACGACTCCGGCGCTCTCCACGGGTTGCTCGATTCGGCCGCGTACGCACAATTGACGGCCGAATAGGCCCGGCAGGAAGGCGGAGGACTCGGGGTAGCGTGGACAGCGTGTTCTGCTCCAACTGTGGGCACCGCAATCCCCCCGGCGCCAACTTCTGCTCCTCGTGTGGGGCCGTGCTGAGCGACAGCGGCACCGATCCCACCACCGTGACCCTGCATCCGGTGGACGCACAGGGCGAGAGCGGCGAGGAGGAGCTCTCGGTGGCTCTTCCCGACCAGCCCGCCGGGGTGGGCTTGCTGGTGGTCAAACGCGGGCCCAACGCCGGTGCCCGCTTCGTGCTCGACGCTCCTGTCACGAGGGTGGGCCGCCACCCGGAAAGTGACATCTTCCTCGACGACGTCACCGTGTCACGCCGGCATGCCGAGTTCACCCACGACGGCCGGGGCAGGCACCGCGTCCGGGACGTCGGTTCGCTCAACGGCACGTACGTGAACCGCGAGCGGATCGAGGAGGCGGTGTTGCAGAGCGGGGACGAGGTGCAGATCGGAAAGTTCAAGTTGGTCTACCTGGCGGCGGCGGACGAGTGATCACGGCCAAGGGGGGACAGCGGTGAACGGCAGGAGCTATCTCTCCATCGGCGACGTGCTCACGCTGCTGCGCCAGGAGTTCCCCGACATCACCATCTCCAAGATCCGCTTCCTCGAGAGCCAGGGCTTGGTCAATCCCGAGCGCACCCC
>DATHCF010000095.1:0-5574 GCA_035319705.1 Acidimicrobiales bacterium
CGTCCGCTCACACGTCGCGCTCGTACACGAACATCAGCGGACCCTCGGATCCCTCTCGGTTCGTGAAGCCGAAGCTCTCGTACAATCGGCGCGCCCCCACGTCGGGCTCGTCGACTTCGATGCTGATGGTGTCCGCGCCACGCTGCCGGCAGACTTCCATGACGGCGGTCATGAGCGCGCGCCCCAGGCCTTGGCGCCTCAGTCCCGGGACGACGTAGAGCTCGGCCAGGTAGGCCTCGAGACCCTCGGTCCAGATGGCCATCCGGAATCGAAGGACGGCGAGGCCGTCCGGCCCGTTCCCGGCGAGAAGCACCACGGTGTCACCGTGCTGCAGAAGCTGCCCCACACGGGTGGCGAGCCACCCCGGCGGTGGAGCAGGCTCGCCGAACTCACGGTTGAATTCGTGGAGCAATCGGCCTATTGCGGCAGTGTCCTCCGCTGCCGCGTAGCGGACCGTGCCTTCGTCCGAGCCGGCCACCACGGGAGGATCGAACTGCGCTGGCTCGCCGGGCTCACACCGGCGGATCGGTGGCGGGACTGCCGGCGTCCAAAACGTGCTCCGTCCACCGCACTCCGTCCCACCAGCGAGCCTCATGACGGCCGTAGGGGTCTGGCTGCCAGGCCGGCGGGGCCGTGGTCGGCGCGGTCTCGGAGGGATGTGGCGGGAACCAAGGTGACTGCTCGGCGCCGTCAGGGACGGCCGGGGCCGTCGCCGCGGGAACTGGGAGCTCACCGATCCGACGTACGGCTGCGACGGCAAGCATTCCTGCCCCGACCGCGGCAACGAATCGGCCGATCGAGTCGAGTCGAAAGCCGGTGAGCGAAAGTAGAGGTGGTCCGAAGATCAACCCGTCGGTCACAGCCAGCACCACTGCGGAGGCGAAGAGAACCCACAGTCCGGTTTGCACGGTGACGACCTGGGCCGAGGTGATCAGCCACCTTCTCCGCCCGGCATAGAGAACGACGGCAAGGCCCATCCAGCCGAGGCCGAAGATCACGTCCTTCGTGACGGCCAGCGCGGCATCGGCGAGGGACGGGGTGGGCAATCCGACGCCGACGGCGAGCACGGCGACCGCTCCGGCTCCGGTCATGAAGATTCCGGCCTTCCGCGGAAGGGTCGGGTCCTGTTGCTCCCGAATCGACTGCCGGGCGGCTCGAACGACGAGCACCGCGGCCCAACCGCCGAGTCCAACCGCCGAAAAGACCGAGCCCGCATCGGAATAGTGTGCTGACGAGGCCGCCTGCATCAGAGCACCGATGGCAAAGAACAGGGTTGCGAAGGCCAGGCTCGCCACTTCCAGGGCGACGTCGAATCGTTGGCGGACGAAGAAGAACCACGTGCAGTAGCAGCAGGCGCTCAAAGCTCCGAAAGCCGCGGCAAAGAGGAGCCACGATGCTGCCGTGATGAGATTGGCGAATACACCCAGTCCCGACGGCGGACTGTACGTGGCGTAGCCGACGCCCACCAGAACCAGGGCGAGGGCCCATAGGGCGGCAGCGAGAGCCGCCAAGGTGAGAGCGTGCCTGCTGCGAACCAACTCGACCATGAGGTTCCCTCCGCCAGAAACTGTCCGGTGGCGACCGACCCGTAGAAAAGCGGCGGTGGGATGCTGGTTCGGGTCGTGCCCGGCTCCGGCGCAGGGCCACCGGCCGGTCCGGGTCGGGCGTGACCAGCGCCATCCTGCCCGTCCGGCCGTTCGCGTCTTCCTGCACCATCGGGGTTCCACTACCGACGAGGGGGAGGATGCCAAACTTCTTCACGGACGTGGACCTGAACCGGTAGAGCCAGCGGGCCCGGCACGTGGGCGGGCACGAATCGTCACCCAACCAGGTCCAGCCGACAGGGCACACGGGGCGGAGGCCCGCCGACGTGGACGTGCGATTGGAGCGACCTTGACCGCAACCGATACGACAGTCACCACACCGAACCCGACGATTGATCCGAACCAGCCAACCGCCCTCGAGAAGCCACCCGGGCCTTTCCTGAAATTCGCCAACTGGGTGTCGGAGGCCATGGGTCGTCCCCTCAACATCGCCTTCTGGTTCGTGTTGGTGGTGCTTTGGACCTTGATCTTCGCCTTGGGTGGGCAGCACATCGCATCTGGAAATTGGCTGCCGGGATGGTTCAAATCGACCGGCTACAACTTCCCCCTCAACCTGATCACGACCGTGGCGGAGCTCTTCATCGGATTTCTCGTGGCGGCAGCCGCCAACCGCGCTCAGGACGCATTGACCGTCCTACTGGCGCACATTCGGGCCACGGTCGATCGAGACAGCACGATCGAGCGGGAGTTGCAGGACGCCATAGCCGAGAACACCGAGCTCACGAAGCAGGTCCACGACCTCCAAGTGAGCATGAGCCAGCAGACGGCCCTTCTCGAGGAGATCCACCGGCACGTGGCGGCGCTCTCGCCCACGGCCGGGTTGTTCCCGCCGCCTCCTGTTCCTCCCCCGAAGCAGAACTGACCGGCGGCTCGGCGGTGAAAGCGAGCGACATGGGGGAACCGTTGCGCCTGGAGCGAAGTCCCAAGCGTGTGCGCGTGTACCTGGCAGGTCACCTTGTCGCAGACACCCTCAGCCCTTGGCTCGTCTGGGAGCTGCCTTACTTCCCGACGTACTACTTCCCGCGCCAAGACGCGCTTGCCGAGCTCGTCGCCAACGGCAACTCCGAGCACTCAGCCGGCCGGGGCACGGCCACCATGTACGACGTGGCCGTCGAGGGTGAACGGGCGAGTGGAGCGGCCTGTGTCTACGCCGACTCGCCATTGGACCGGTTGCGGTCGCTGGTCCGCATCAGCTGGGACGCCATGGACGAATGGCTCGAGGAGGATGAGCCCGTCTACACCCACCCGCGCGACCCCAACACCCGCGTCGACATCTTGGCCAGCTCCCGGCGGGTCCAGGTGCGCATCGACGGCGTCGAGCTCGCCGATTCCGACCGGCCGCGCATCGTGTTCGAGACCGGCGTGCCGTCCCGCTTCTACCTGCCCTTGTCACAGGTGCGCACTGAGCTGCTTCGTCCTTCGGCCACCGTCACCCACTGCCCCTACAAGGGGTAGGCGCACTACTGGTCGATGGAGGTGAACGGGACCCTCCACGAGGACGCGGTGTGGACGTACCGGACCCCCTTGCCGGAAGCGGCGAAGATCGCCGGCCTGGCCGCCTTCTACAACGAGAGGGTCGACCTCATCGTCGACCGGACGCTTCAGGAGCGACCCCGCACCCACTTCTCCTGACGGTACGGCGGTAGCGGCGGCCGGAGCCCTTCAGGTGCCGACCGACGAGGTCTGGGTCGACGTCAGGTGGTACCAGCCCTTGAGCCAGCTGTTGATGCCCGGCCAGCTGGACATGAAGGTGTGGACGTTCTCCGCCACCGAAACCGACACCGAGCTGTTGCTCCCAGCGGAGTTGACACCGACGTTGACCAGCTGGATACCGGGGTCATTGGCGATCGACATGGTGGCGGCATCCTGAGCCTGAGTGGGATCATCGGTGCTGACCATCAGGGCCGACCCGGCGCGGGCTGCGTTGAGTGCGTCGTTGGCCAAGTTGCCCCGGTCGAGTAAGGGAGGCAGGAGGCCAGCGGCCAGGGTCACGATCACCGCCAGCCCCAGGGCCAACTTGATCAACAGCCGCACGCCGTCTCCTCGAAGCTGGAAGCTGCTGCTCCCCAACGGTAGCAATCGGCACCGAGGATGCGATGGTTGACCCCGGAAGGCCCTACAGACGGACAACGATGCTGCGGGGAGCGGCCCCGACCCCGAAGCAGCGGTCAGAAGCGGGAAGAACACAGGGCGATGAGGGAAGGAGGAGAGTCGTGGCACTGGAAGCCGACATGGTCCGTCTGGCCAGGGGAGCCAACTTCGGCACGGTGGTGACCCTCATGCCGAGCGGCCAGCCCCAGGCTCAGCTTGGGTGGGTGGACAGCGACGGCGAGTACCTTCTCGTCAACACCGAGCCCCAGCGCCAGGCAGCACGCAACTTGGCACGCGATCCTCGGGTCACGGTCCTGGTGCGCGACGAACGAAACCCCTACGACTGGGCCGAGCTGCGCGGCCGGGTGGTGGAGACGGTCGGCGGCGAGGAGGCGCGGGCGCACATTGACGCTTTGGCCGAGAAGTACACCGGCGGCCTCTACAAGAACCCCATCGGCCCGGAAGGGCGGGTGCTCCTGCGCATCGCCGCCGACCGGGTGGTGACGCCGGCCGCCCGGCGCTGACCAGGGCTACCCGGGAGCGAGGACCGGGAGGAGCATCTCGTCGAGAAGTTCCTCGATGTCCCCCGGCGGCGGGGCCAGGATGCAGATGGCCACCACCCGCCCGAGCCATTGCGCCAGCCGGCGGGGGTCCCGGCGGGCCAGCAGGCCACCCTCCACCGCCGCCGAGACCAGAGGGGTGACCGCCCGTGCCGCCTGGTCCACCAGCTCGGCGAAATTGCCCGACACCACCCGGCCGACGAATTCGGGCTCGTCGTGCAGCAGGCGGGCGATGACCGGATGTGCAGTGGCAAAGCGGACGAATCGAACCGTCAGTGCCACCACGGCTTCGGGCCCCGAGCCGCTGGCCACCAGGTCTCCGAATTCATCGAAGAAGCGCCAGGTGTCACGGGCGAACAGGGCCCACGCCGCTTCCTCCACCGAAGAGAACGAGCGGTAAAGCGTGGAGCGGGCCACGCCCATCTCCTTGGCCACATCGGTCATCGAGGTACGGGCCAAGCCATGACGGGCCAGGCAGACGGCGGTGGCATCGAGAGCCCGGTCGAGCGAGGGGGCCGGACGTTTGGGCAGGCGGCCGAGCAGCCCGGCAAGTAGGGGGGCCGGCGACGGCTCGGAGACGGCGACCCCCCGTGCCATCAAGCGGCGGGCCGGTAGCGCTGGGCTCGGGTGGCCGCACCGATCCGCCGCTGGAGCTCGAGCAGGCTGCGGCGGTTGAGCGCCCCTGGCACGAAGCGGAACAGCTGCCGGACGGCGGCGCAGATTCCCCGGAACTGCAGCTGCTCCGCCGTTCCCCAGTCGAAGGGAAGGCGGGCCTGGACGGTCTCGGGGAGGCACCCGAGCACCAGCAGTTCGGTGGCCGGCACCACGAGTGGCGCCACCAGCCTGTCGAACGGGTCGGGCAAGCCGAAGGGCGAGCCCATGACGTCTTCGTACCCGAGTGACACGGCTCTGGCGACCGCCGGCGTCAGTTCCAACACCTCTCGGCAGACGTAGTCGAACTTCTCGCCGAAGGCGCCGTAGTCGGCAGGGACCGGCCGATCGCTCATCCGGTAGCGGCGATACCAGGTGACCGTTTCGCCATACAGCTGCTCTGCCTGGTCCGACGTCAGGGGTTCGAGGTGGAAGAGCTCCACCGAGCGAAAGATCTCCCAGGTGAAGGTGGCATGGGCCCACCAGAACGTCTCGGGCTCCAGAGCGTGGTATCGCCGTCCCTGGTCGTCGACGCCTTTGACGGCGCGGTGCAGGTCGCGCAGCGCCTTGCCGCGTCGCTCCGCGTCGGGGGCGAAGATGGTGGCCCAGATCTGGGGCACCGAGCGCCTGATGCGCTCGTACGGGTCGTCGAAGAAGGCGGAGTGCTG
>DATHCF010000096.1:0-10851 GCA_035319705.1 Acidimicrobiales bacterium
TTCGCGGTGAGGGATTGAATCGCCCGGAAACGTTCCGGTGAGATCGAAGTGCGCTCCAGGCGGTACGTGCCGCTATATCGCGCCCTCGTGAGATGCCACCCGCCCGAGATCGCTCCGAGCCGCGTTACGGGGCGGCCTGAGCCTCTGAGGCCCCGGCCTTGGCCCCGGCCAGGCCATCGGGTTCCGGCAAACCCGGGCGGTTCGTCCGAGCGGCGAGGCCGCACATAGTTGGAGATATCGAGCGGTGCCCGCATTCCGTCGACGGCGCCAGATCGCCTATTCGGTGCGGCCAACGAAACCGGGCACGTGCAGTCGGCCCTGAGACAGATGTAACGGTGCGGGTTTCATCGGCCCGGACCAAGCCGTCCTCGACCCACGCTCGTCAGCAGCGCCCCTCAGCCAAAGCGGTGATGCCTGTCAGCACGCGCGGGAGACGTTGACCTCAGTCGGGTTCGACAGCATGTCGAACACGGCCGAGTACTTGGTTGCCGCCGCGACCAGCGCGTCCTTCTGCTCGTCGTCGCAGTCGGCGTCGATGTCGAACGAGACCTCGACATTGCTGAACCCCTTGCGTACGTCGGGGTCGATACCGAGCACGCCTCGGACGTCGATGTCGGCGCTCACCGTCGACGACACCCGGTGCAACTCGATGTTCCGCGCAGCGGCGCCCGTCGCCACGCCGGCAGTGATGCACGATGCCAGCGCGTGGAGCACATACTCCTGCGGCGTCGGACCGTGACCGTGGCCAAGTGTCGGGTGGTCAGCGCGGTAGCGGAACTCCTGCACGTGCTCGTGGTCGGCGCCGATGCCGTACCAGTGATGGATCGTCTACTCGCTGGCAGTGCCCTCGACCCACTCGTTGGTGGCGGAGAACCGGAAGGCGGCGAGTTCCCCGTCCTCGCGGAACCTGGCGATGGCACCGAACATCTTGTCGCACGGAACGCCGTTGATTTCCTCGGCCATGTCGTCCCCTCTCCGGTGGATCGCCGATGGAACCGTAGCAGGCGAACCACGGCGGATGCCGAGAGCAACCGGCCCTGTTCCATCGTATCGTTGTGGTCGTCCAGACGGAGGTGGATATCGTGTCATGGGAGATGGTCGACGAGGGTTGGGGGCGCCGGGCGGTCGACTTCGCGACCCTGGCGGAGCCGGCGAACTGCCGCGAGTACATCGCCGTGCACCAAAGGCTGGGGGTCGGATCGGGCGTCCGGTTGCTCGACATGGCGTGTGGGTCTGGCCTCGCCATTGAGTTGGCGCGAATCCAGGGTGCGACCTGCGCAGGTATTGACGCGTCCCCCCGGCTCGTCGCGGTGGCTCGCGACCGCAGCCCCGACTGCGACATCCGTGTCGGTGACATGCAGGCCACGCCATGGGCTGACGCGAGCTTCGATGTGGTGACCAGCTTCCGCGGTATCTGGGGGACCACGCCGGCTGCGGTCGAGGAGGCCCGGCGGCTGCTCGTCAGCGGTGGGCGGCTAGGGATGACGGTTTGGGGCAACGTCGGCAAGTCACCGGGAGCTTGGCTGCTCGCCCCGTTCCTGTGGGCGACCGACGAGAAAATCCAGCATCAGGCAGACATGGTCGCCCTCGGCCGGCCGGGTGTCGGTGAGGCGTTCCTCGCTCACAGCGGGTTCGAGGTCGAGGAGCGCTTCGAGGTCCCGTTCGCGATGGAGTACGCGGACCCTGAGACGTATGCTCGCGCGATCGCCGCGACCGGACCTGCCTACGAGGCGATTCAAAGCATCGGCGAGGAGGAGTTCGTCGCCCGTGCCGCCGCTCTTGCCGCCGACCACGTGCGCGACGGGGTGCCGCTTCGCGGTGAGATCCAGGTGTTTGGGTACGTCGGCATCAAGCGCTGATCACCCCTGGCCGGCCAGGTGAGTCGCGAGGTGTTCCGCCAGGTCGGTCGTGTCGGCCGCAGCGCCGTGGATGAAGCTCGACCGGCGCCGCCGGAGGAACGGGGCGCCGAGGTAGTACACGCCCGGCGCGTCGACGACGCCGCCGTCGTGACGCAGGCGACCAGAGCTGTCGAACACCGGCAGGTCGACCCATGAGAGGTCAGGCCGGAAGCCGGTTGCCCACACGACGGACCCCACCTCGCCGCTGGTGAGATCGAGCGTGAGTGGCGCGCTCGACGGCACCTGCGTCTCTTCCGGTCGCTCCGACGGTCCCACCTCACCATCGAGACCGTTCGCCCCGATCCACTCATCGATCTCGTCGAGCAGCCGGCCGAGCTTCTGGTCGGCGAGGCGACAGTGATTGCGCAACCCGCCAGAGAACAGCGCCACTCCGTCGCGGATGGCACCCAGCCGCCCTCGTAGTTGAACGCCCGCTCCAGTGAGGCAGTTCAGGTCGAGCGTTCGGCGTTCGGGCGTGCCGACGAGCTGCGGCGACGCGACGCCGCGAGCCTTCAGGATCTCCTCGACCTCGTCATAGCGATCGTCGAGGCGGCCGATCGTCTCCATCCAGTGCTGAATGTCGCGACCCCGGTACGTCCGAGGCATGCGGACGTGCTCACCCACCGACAAGTACACCTGGCGGCCCGACGACTGGATCTCCTCCGCCAGCTGGATGCCGGTGGCCGCCGCACCGACCACGAGCACCCCTCCCTCCGGCAGCTGGTCGGGATTCCCGTACCGCAGTGGGTTCACCGTCGCGACGGCTTCGGGTACGGCGTCGGCAAACGGCGGGATGCTCGGGACGTTGCACGCACCGCCTGCGAGCGCGACACACCGGCACCGCCACGTGCCTTCCGTGGTGACGACGTCGTAACCTTCGTCCGCCGCTCGCACCGAGGTCACCGCCGTGCCTGTCCGTACCGGCGCTCGGACGGTGCCGGCGTAATGCTGGATAAATGCCGCGATCTCCGCGCCGGTCATGAACCCGTCGGGTTCGTCACCCTCATAGCCGCAACCAGGCAGACGCGTCTGCCAGTTCGGGGTCAGCAGCGTAAACGAGTCCCACCGTTGGTTGAGCCACGAGCTTGCCACCTCGTCCCGTTCGAGCACGATGTGGTCGACGGCGCCGTCCGCCAGCCGCTTGCTCATCGCCAAGCCGCTGTGTCCGGCCCCGATGATGACTGCGGTAATCCGGTGGTCGGGTCGCACGGTGTCAGTATCCCACCCGACAGGGCCACCGAACGGCTGCCTTGTATTCAGCATCGAGCTGGCGGTCGCTTACATCACGGCTCCGCGGTGCGAAGATCGACGGCAACGTGCGTGCTCCGAGAAGCTGTCACCCGATCCATAACGCAGACGTTTCTGTACGCATCCCGCTCTTGACAGGGGTGCCCGGGATGTGCCGCACCCGGTCACCCTCGTCGGACACGCGCCCGACCGGTAATCTCGCCGCTGAGCGATCCCGCCCGCCCTGGCGGTCGATGGGCCTTGCCAGGCGCCCTCGGCAGGACGACCTCCTCGGCCTACAGTTGACTGATGCATATCTGAGGAAACGGAGCTGCGGAGGGAGTATGCCGAACTCCGTCGTCTCCTGGAGAAGCACCAGTGGTCAGGACTAACGCCAGCCGGTTCTATTGGCTGTTGCCCGGAATGCGGCGGGCCTGTCCCTCCTGAGGGCCGAGGTCATTCACCCGGCTGCCCTATCGCAGCCGTGCTTGCTCGGGCGGAGGCAACAATCTCCCGACGTCAGCCAGATGCTCGTCGGCGCCATGTAACGCCCAGCATCACTGAATCAGCGGAGTTAACGGTTTGGCCGCAGGAGACCGCCGAACCCTCGTTTCCCGAGCTTTATAAGCAGGCGCGGCAAGACCGTTCGACGACTCAGCAGGCACGCAAACAGGACAAGAAGGCACGGCAAGCTCGTTCGGGCGCGCGCCGTGTGTGTCCGCCGGAGGTCCCGCTGCCCGCTGAGCCCGAGGAACAGCGCCACGTTCTCGGCTCCCCGGTCGGCCCTGACGGTCGGCCGAGGTCTACTGCCCGGCCAGGCGGCGGGGCTAGTTGGATTTATGGCCCTGTTGACAGCGCGTTCTTCCGCGCCATGGTGCACCCCCTGCGCAGCTTCCGGCGCTGGCGTCGCCGTCGCCGCCTGGGGCCCTACGACGTTGAGGACGGGCCGGAGCCCGGCTGAGCCGCCGTTTCAGTCGCCGGGCCGTCGGCGCGGCTCGCGCCACATGGCCCACATGTGCGGTCCTAGAGCGCCCGTAAACGGGAATCCCGGTCGCACCGCGTATCCATCTGGGCGAGTAGGACGTGCCGTCCTCGGGCGATCCGGCTTAGAGGCCACCCTATAACGACGGCCCGAGCGATCCCGACCGGTCCCGGCGGTCTTGACCTGGCCCCAGGCCCTGGCCTGCCCATCCTGGTCCCGGCACTTGCGGGCGGTTAGCTGAGAGCTGGCGGTGATCCGACACGAGCCGCGAACGTGGGAATCACGACCCTCAGAGTCCTCGGGCGATGTGCTCGGCCAGCATGATGGTCGGGAGGTTCGTGGTCGCCGTCGGGATGGTCGGCATGATCGAAGCATCCGCGATCGTGAGTCCATGGATCCCATGTACCGAGCCGCTCCCGTCGGTGACCGCCCCCTGATCAGGGTCCCGGCCCATGGCACACGTGCCGACGGGATGATGGTAGGTGGAAACAGCGCTGCGCACCCAGGCGGCGAGTGCAGGACGGTCATCGACTGGGCATCTCGGGCCGGGTGAAAGCTCCTCGCCTTCGATGATCGCAGCCAGTGGTTCGCTGCGCGTCAGTCGACGTGCCTCGCTCACCGCGTCGAGCATCCGCTCGAGGTCATCGGGATCGGTGAGGTGGGCGGGGTGGATCCTGGGCGGGTCGTCCGGCTTGTTGGAAGCCAGCCGCACCCAGCCGCGTGAACGCGGCGCCATGAGTCCGGCCACGATCCCGAACACGGCGAGGCTCGCACATTGCTCGGGTCCGACCTCGAATGGGCCCGCCGTAAACAGCAACAGGTCGGCGGGCCTTGCGGTTTCCGTCGTAGGGGCATGGAACGTCATGTGCGCCTGGAAGCGACTTGGGCCCGGAGATGGACGAGTCGGAAGGTCGATGGCGACGAGTGGGTGGTCGGCGAGATTCGACCCGACCCCGGGCAGGTCCACGACGGGGGCGATGCCGAGTGCTTCGAGTTCGGATGCCGGGCCGATGCCTGAGCGGGCGAGAATCATGGGGCTCGCGTAGGTTCCCGCGGCGAGCACCACCCGGTCTGCCTCGATGAGGAATCCGTCGAGCAGGCGGACCCCGGTGGCGCGCGTCCCCGAGCACTCGACGTGCGCCACCGCGGTGTCGGGTCGGATCGTGAGGTTCGGTCGCGACCGTGCCTGGGCGAGGTACGTGACCGCAGTGCTCATGCGCATGCCGTCGAGGACGTTGCGAGGTGTCGGCCCCGCTCCGAACGCCCCGGGACGATTGTGATCCTCCACGTAGCAATGCCCCGACGCCACCGCGCCGTCCAGGAACGCCGCCTGGGCACGGTTCAGCTCCTCCGGCGGGTGACGGCGAATGGGGATCGGGCCCCCCGACCCGTGCCACTCATCGTCGAAGTCCTGGTCGGACTCGAGGCGCCGGAAGTCGTCGAGGACGTCGGCGAATCCCCAGCCGGGATTGCCCAAGGCGGCCCAAGCGTCGTAGTCCTCCGGCGCGCCTCGCAACGCGAAGCACGCGTTGGTGGACGAGCAGCCACCCATGAGGCGCGCCCGAGGAAGCGGAATCCCACGGTCGAGATCTGCATCGGCGAAATAACCCCAGTCGTGACCCACCGTCGGCTCGGACGCATCCATCACGTCGCCCGGAAGCGTGCGCAAGTCGGGGTGGTCGGGGCCGGCCTCGACGAGTACCACCGAACAGTTGGCGTCCTCGCTGAGCCGGGAGGCCAGCACGCAGCCTGCAGAGCCTCCACCGACGACGACAACGTCAAATCCCATCCGGGTGACGATAGTTGCCGGTCCTGGCAGCCGCTCTACGCCCACCATCCGCAACGTGCCGCTTCAGGTCGCACGGCCCGCTGAGCCACAGCAACGCTCCGGCTCGGGTTACCCGGTCACCTTGACCTTCCGGGGTCGGGGGATCGCCCCTTGCGAGGGCATCCTGTTCCCAGCACTACCGAGCGGTTGCGGCGAGGCCCGGATACGATCTGGCGACGACCGACAGGAGGCCACATGTCCTACGGAATCATTCTTGCGTTCGAGGGAGTCGGTGCTGACAAGTACTGGGCGGTCAACAAGAAGTTGGGCATCAATCCCGATGGGACCGGCGATTGGCCCAAGGGTATCCGCAGCCACGCCGGAGGTCCGACAGCAACAGGTTGGGTCGTCTATGAGGTCTGGGATAGTAAAGCGGATCAGGAAGCGTTTATGGGCTCACGCCTGGGAGCTGCCCTGGGTGAAGTCGGCGTGCCGGCGCCGACTCAGATCATCGAGACCGAACTCGTCAACTACCAGACCCCCTGACTCTCGTCTGGGTACTCGTTCGAAGCGGTGACTGAGCCTGTCTGTTTGTTTGCCAGGCCGACACACCCATCCCAGTTGTGCCGAACCCGGTCACCCCTCCTGGCAACACCTTGACCGGTATCACCAAGCGCCTGAGCGATCCAGGATGCCTCTGGCTGACTCACCTGGCCCGGAGGCCGTTGGCGCCCCGACCTGTCCGGGCGTGTTCGAGCGGCCAAGTCGGCCACCCAGATTCACCGGAAAGACCGACGGGTCGTAGTACCCCAACCTCTGATTGAGGCTCATACCCCAAAGGTCCTAGTCAGGCAGAATATCGGCGATGGCCACCATGCCGAAGACCCACTACGCGAAGACTGGGCATCTGAGCATCGCGTTCCAAGTGACAGGTAATGGTCCCATCGACATCGTGATGGTGCCCGGACTCGTCTCTCACCTAGAGCTGGCGTGGGAGTTTCCCGCTTGGTCCGATGCCTTCCGACGGTACGGAGCATTCGCCAGACTCATCCGCTTTGACAAGCGAGGAACGGGACTCTCCGATCGCGCTGCTGAATCGGCGACCCTCGAAGAGCGCATGGATGACGTCCGAGCAGTAATGGATGCTGCAAACTCCGCATCTGCGGCTCTTGTTGGCATTTCAGAAGGTGGTCCAATGAGCATCCTTTTTGCTGCCTCGTACCCCGAGCGGACGAGGGCGCTCGTACTCGTGGATTCGTTTGCACGTCTGGCAGCCGACGAGGACTACCCATGGGGTATGTCCGAGGAGATGATCGACCGATTGCTTCGCTACGTGGCCAGCCACTGGGGAGACGGATCGTTCCTGTCTCGGTTCTTCCCAACGGTGCAGGGTAATGAGGACATAGTCGAGGCCCTTAGTCGAGTGGAACGGTATTCAGCATCGCCACACGCCGTTGCAGACATCTGCGACATGATTTTCAGGATTGACGTCCGGCCGGTACTCCAGAGCTTGAGGGTGCCCACCCTCGTCATCCACCGGTCGGGTGATCCGATGATCCCTTCGGAACACGGACGCTTCCTTGCTCAAGGGATTCCTGGTGCCAGATACGTCGAACTCGAAAGCGGCGACCACGCCTCCTTACAAAGGACAGACACGGAAGTGGAGGAGATCGAAGAGTTCCTCACCGGAGCGCGACACAGCGAACCGACCGATCGGGTTCTCGCAACCGTGTTGTTTAGCGATATCGTTGGATCGACGCAGATAGCGGCGCAACTCGGCGATCGAAAGTGGCGTGACACTTTAGAGTTCTTCTACGAGCTGACAAGGCGCCAGCTCGAGCGGTTCCGTGGTCAACAGGTAAAGACTACCGGTGACGGTATCTTGGCCACTTTCGACGGCCCTGCGCGAGCCGTCCGTTGCACATGTGCCATTCGGGATGGAGTGCGAAGCAGAGGTCTTCACGTTCGGAGCGGGCTCCATACGGGCGAAATCGAGTCGATCGGCGACGACATCGGCGGAATCGCCGTACACATAGGCCAACGTGTGTGTGCACTGGCATCACCCGATGAGGTTCTCGTTTCGCGTACAGTGGCCGACCTAGTCGCTGGGTCGGGTCTCGAGTTTGCTGACCGAGGTGAGCACGAACTCAGGGGAGTACCGGGGTCCTGGAAGCTCTTCGCCGTGAAGGGCTGAACCGCCCGGTATTCCCGTCGAGGGGTATTGAAATGAACCGGTCTGTATGTGCCAGAATCGGTCACCCTGTCGTCGGAGGCCAACCATCTGGGATCACGCCCAAGGGGGCGGGATTATCGGTCGGTGCTAACTCCCCAGGCGTTCAGGAGACGGGTCTCCACTCGAACGACATCTGCTCGCCCAGGCCCCAGCTCACGATGCGCTTGGGTCTGACCCTGAACATCTCCGGCGCGAAGCCCGGCCCCAGCTCGGTGCCACCGGTATCGAGAATCTCCACCTCGCCTCGCACTTCGACACCCCGCACGCGCCAGGGGCTCACCGAGACGATCTCGTCGACCACGAAGGCAACCTTGGGGTACCTGAGGACGTCGCGGTACTTCTTGCGGGCGGCGAAGTCGTGGCCGCCGATGTCGATGGTGTCGTGAGCCTCGTTGTAGCGGAAGCTCGTGGGGACGACGTGAGGTGTTCCATCGGCTCCGACGGTCGCCAGCCGTCCGAGGAGGACTCCCGACTGCAGGTACGCGCGCTCTTGGTCGGTGAAGACGCTCATGGGAACCTCCTCGTGCTGGGCTGACACTAGAACCACGGGACTGACGGGGTCCTTATGCCCAGCCCAGTTCCTCCAGGCGAGGGTCGCTGATGCCGAAGTGGTGGGCGACCTCGTGGATGACGGTCTTCTTTACCTGGGCCACCACCTCGGCCTCGGTGGAACACACTCCACAGATGGCCTCCTGGTAGATGGTGATGTGGTCCGGCATCGCCCCGCCGTAGGAGAGCGGCCCACGCTTGGTCAGGGGCACGCCTTCGTAGAGGCCAAAGAGCGAGTAATCGGAGGAGTGGTCCTCGACGGTGACGGCGACATTCTCCATGTGTCTGCCCAGCTCCGGCGGAATGGCGTCGAGGGCGTCCGCCACGAGCTGCTCGAAGCGCTCCCGGCTGAGGACGATCACACAGTGGATCGTAGGTTGTCCCTCTCGAAATCCTGGCCCTGATCCTGAACTGGGTGCCCGGTAATCTCCGGCCCCGTGGATCGAGAGGCATTCGAGCTGGTCAGAAGAAAGCACGGCGCCTACGCGAGCTGGGCCATCTGGGCCGAGCCGACTGGTAGACCAAAGTCCAACGTAGGTGACCTGAGCGTGCTCGATCCGGATCAGAACCCGACTCTCCTACAGACGGTCCAGAACGGCGTTGTGATGGTAGGACTGAACCTTTCCCGGTTCTTCCCCGTGCCCTTCGGCAACTTCCACGACTCGAATCCGGAAGCACAGGACTACAAGATCCGCTATGCGTTCACCGATACGCCTTATTACGGTGCCTACATGACCGATCTCGTCAAGGACGTCGTGATGTTGAATGCGCGTGACCTGATGCGTCATCTCGCTTCCAATCCATCCCTGCTGAGCCAGAACGTGCAACGACTCCTCGAAGAGTTCGGCGATCTCGGATCTACGGCACCCACACTGATCACATTCGGATGTGATGCTCATCAGCTCGTCGCCAGGCACGTTTCCCCGAATCGATATACGCGGCTCATCGGGGTCACGCACTACAGCCAGTACATCTCGAAGGAGAAATATCGGGAGCGCGTACTGGCCGAACTCGCGGCCAGCCGTTGGCAGCCTGCGGTCCTTGCCAAATGCCAAGAGAGGGCAGCACTTTCCCCTCATTTGCCGGGTGAAGCTGCCACTGTAGAAGGGCAGCGTCAGCGACGGCGATGAAGACCTCAGATGCGAAGAAGTAGGGGGACTGTGGAACTGCAGCCACCAGCTCCTCGGAAGCATACCAGCTCCAACGAGCAGCCGAGAACTGCACGGCCGCAAGCGGCCTCCAACTACAGCCCAGCACTTCGTGCTGGTCTCACGTGTCGCCGGCTCAGTCCCTCATTCGCCGTACTGCGCGTTTCCCCGTTCTCAGCCCCACCGGGAAAGGCCGAAGCTACGGATTGATGACCTCAGGCGGCTTCACGCCAACGTCGGCGTCGGCCCTATGGACAAGCGCCCAGAACCCGTTGCCGTTGGTCTCGCACACTTCAAACCCCCTCTCGTGGCGAATGGCGATCCGCTTACCTGGCGCTGCCCGACCAACGGCATAAACGATTCGTTCCTTCTCCCAGGAGCTGCTGACAGGGATCCCGAGCGATCCCACGCCGAGGGCACCCTTCTTGGTTCAGCGGGTGCAGGGGGATGGGCTTCTCGGGCACCTTCGGAGGGCTCATCTCGGCCATCGGGTTCTTGTGGATGATCTCTTCGCGCATCAGCCACTTGAACCACTGTTGGAGCGACCGGAACCTGTTGTTGGCCGTGGCGAATCGACCGGGCCGGGCGCTGTCAAGGACGCCCACCACATACTCCTCAATGTGCTCCCGTTTGATGTCCCTTGCCCGCTCGATACCCGCTGCGGCAACGTGTCGGATGAGCTGGTTGACCGCCTCGCCGTAGGTGTGGACGGTTTTGTCCGACTTGGCCTCCGCCTTGAGGTGGCGCTCGAACGACTTGGCCAGCCTGTACAGCTCCTCAGGACCCTCCACCGGCAGCGCTCCTCTCGGGGTGTTTCGCCCGATAGCTTGGGCGGGACGAGCGCTGTGCTGAGGTGCCCTTTTTGCGAAATCTCCTGCGTCTACTGCACTTCCCAATGGAACAAGACCCCCTTCTGCGTCACCCGCAGGCATGTGCTCTACGAGCGCTGTGCTGAGGTCTCGCTCCAGGGACGGCTGGTAAACTCGCAGGTCAGGACGGAAAAATTTCGGGGACGTAGCTCAGCTGGAAGAGCACCTGCTTTGCAA
>DATHCF010000097.1:0-9328 GCA_035319705.1 Acidimicrobiales bacterium
ACGATCCTGACTTCTGGGACTTCGGTGACCCCGCCGATCTCGACTACCGCAGCAACGGCGGCCACGGAGATGGCAGCTTGGCCGCCCACCTGCAGCGCCGCCGCCGCCGGCGCCAGCTCATGGCCCTCGTCGTGGTCGTGGTCCTGATCGTCGCCGTGCTGGCCACCGTGCTCTGACCCTCCGGCCCAGCCAGCTCGGCATCAACAGAATTCCAGCTCAGAAGCCTGATCTGACGCGGCGTTACACTCCATCGGTGACTGCGGCCAAGGTCAGGGTCCCCGCGCAGCCCGGCTGGTTCACCCTCGACCCCGAGGCGCCCGCGCTCCTCGGAAGTCGCTGTGACACCTGCGGGACCGTCGCCTTCCCCAAAGAGAACGCCTTCTGCCGCAACCCGGACTGCCCGGGGACCACCTTCGAGGAGGTCGAGCTGAGCCGGCAGGGGCGCATCTGGTCCTTCACCGACGCCCGCTACAAGCCCCCCGACCCCTACGTGGCCACGGACCCCTACGAACCGTTCTGCATCGCCGCAGTGGAGCTGGCGGCCGAGCAGATGGTGGTGCTCGGCCAGGTGGTCCCCGGCATCAGCGCCGGCGAGCTCGCCATCGGCACCGAGATGGAGCTCGTGCTCGACACCCTCTACGAGGACGACGACCACCAGTACCTGGTGTGGAAGTGGGCACCCGTCGCCGCAAGCGCCCGGACGCAGGCCGCAGGTGCCTGAGCGCGTCGCCGTCCTCGGCGCCGGCATGCACCCCTGGGGAAAGTGGGGGCGCAACTTCGTCGAGTACGGCGTGGCCGCCGCCCGCGCCGCCCTGGAGGACGCCGGGCTCAGCTGGCATGACGTCCAGTTCGTGTCGGGAGCCGAGACCATCCGCAACGGCTATCCCGGCTTCGTGGCCGGCGCCACTTTCGCCCAGGCGCTCGGCTGGACCGGCGCCCGGGTGGCGAGCGCCTATGCCGCCTGCGCTTCGGGGGCCACCGCCCTGGCGGCGGCCCGGGCCCAGATCCTGGCCGGGCTGTGCGACGTGGCGCTTGTGGTGGGTGCGGACACCACGCCCAAGGGCTTTTTCGCCCCGGTGGGGGGCGAACGCCGCGACGACCCCGATTGGCTGCGCTTCCATCTGCTCGGTGCCACGAATCCCACCTACTTCGCCCTCTACGCACGGCGGCGCATGGAGCTGTTCGGTGCCACCGAGGCCGACTTCGCCGCCGTGAAGGTGAAGAACGCCCGTCACGGCGCGGCCAACCCATATGCCCGCTACCGCGACCTGGTGAGCGCCGAGCAGGTCCTGTCTTCTCCCATGGTGGCCGACCCGCTTCGGCTGCTCGAGATCTGCGCCACCTCCGATGGGGGCGCCGCGCTCGTGCTCACCAGCATGGAATTCGCCCACCGACAGGGACTCCAGAACCCGGTGACGGTGGCGGCGGTGTCGACGGTGACGCCGCGCTTTCCCCAGACGGTCATCGAGATGCCGAACTTCGCCACCGACTCCGCCGTGGCGGTGTCCGGTGAGACGGGGCCGACCTTCCGCCAATCGATCACCCAAGCGGCATACGCCGAGGCGGGCATCGGCCCGGAAGACGTCGACGTGGCCGAGGTCTACGACCTCTCCACCGCCCTCGAGCTCGACTGGTACGAGGACATCGGTCTGTGCAAGGAGGGCGAGGCCGAGAAGCTGTTGCGCGACGGCAACACAGCGGTGGGCGGGCGGATACCGGTCAATCCGAGCGGCGGGCTGTCCTCGTTCGGCGAGGCCATCCCGGCCCAGGCCATCGCCCAGGTGTGCGAGCTCACCTGGCAGCTGCGGGGACAGGCCACCGGCCGCCAGGTCGAGGGGGCGCGCATCGGGGTGAGCGCCAACCAGGGCCTCTTCGGCCACGGGTCGAGCGTCCTCCTTGCCCGCTGACCCTGCCGAGCCGCCGACCCCGCCCGCCCACGACCGCCCCCGACCCGGCACAGGCCATGAACGACAGCGTCGTCCTGCTCGAGAAGACCGACTCGGTGGCACTTGTCACCATGAACCGCCCCGCCGCCCGCAACGCCCTCGACCGCCGGCTGCTGCGCGAGCTCCGCCGGTGCGTCACCGAGCTCGACCAGGACGACGACGTGGCCGCCATCGTCCTCACCGGCGCCGACCCCGCCTTCTGTGCCGGACTGGACCTGAAGGAGCTCGGCGAAGACGGCGGCGTCCTCAACGACCCCCGGCCCGAGCCCGAACCCGGACCCGAAGCCGAAGACGCCGAGGCCGGCGCATGTCGCGCCAAGGTCGACGGACCGGGTGGACGTGGGCGCAGCTCACCGCTCGCCACCGACAAGCTGGTGATCGGCGCCATCAATGGGGCGACCGTCACCGGTGGGCTGGAGCTGGCGCTCAACTGCGACTTCCTCGTCGCCTCGGAGCGGGCGCGTTTCGCCGACACCCACGCCCGCATCGGTGTGCAGCCACTGTGGGGGCTCACCGTGCTCCTGCCCGAAGCAGTGGGCTTGCGACGCGCCCGTGAGATGAGCGCCACGGGCAACTTCGTCGATGCCGAGACCGCCTTGGCCTGGGGACTCGTCAACCACGTCGTGCCCCACGCCGAGCTCGTACCCTTTGCCCGCACGCTGGCCGGCGAAGTGGCC
Source organism: Acidimicrobiales bacterium (assembly GCA_035319705.1). GTDB lineage: Bacteria > Actinomycetota > Acidimicrobiia > Acidimicrobiales > UBA8190 > UBA8190. The sequence goes on from DATHCF010000097.1 coordinate 2,624, forward strand.
AGCACCGACCGCCGCGCGCTGGCACGGCTTCTCGACACCTACCACCGGGGAAGCCTGACCACGCGGGCCGAGGCCTGGCGCATCGAAGCCGAGGCGGCGGCCGCCTTCCACGGGCAGGCCGTCGACCCGACCGAGATCGAGCGACGCCGGAAGGCGGTGACCGAGCGCGGCCGGAGCCAGCTGTGACGACGCCGGCCCACCGGCCGACCGGGCACGGCCGCCACGAGCCAGCTGCCATGACCGGGCTGGACCGCAGGACGACCGGGGCGGAGACTTTGCGGCCGTGACCCCCCCACCCGCCGAAGACGCGGCAGCGGACAGCGCCCGGTGGCTCGATCGCGACCGGGCCGTGGTGTGGCACGGCTTCACCCAGATGGCCCACTACGACGAACACGCGCCGGTCGTGGTCGACCGGGCCGAGGGACACGAGCTCATCGACGTGGACGGGCGGCGATATCTCGACGCCATCTCCTCGTTGTGGGTCACCACCCTCGGCCATGGCGTGCCGGAGCTCGATGCCGCGCTGCAGCGCCAGCTGGCCAGAGTGGCCCACTCCACCATGCTCGGAAACACCAACCGGGTGGTGGTGGAGCTGGCCGAGGAGCTGGCCGCCGTGGTGCCCGTGGACGGCGCGCACTTCCTCTTCGCCTCCGATGGCGCGGCCGCGGTGGAACAGGCACTCAAGATCGCCTTCCAGTACTGGGTCAACAAGGGCGACACCTATCGCACCCGCTATCTGGCTCTCGGCAACGCCTACCACGGCGACAGCGTCGGATCGCTCTCGCTCGGCGACGGCGGCTTCGGCACGTCGCTGTTCGATCCCCTGCGCTTCCCGGTGCTGCGCACGCCCGGCTACGACGATCCCGCCTGGGTGGCCAAGGCCGTGGCCGTCCTCGACGCCCATGGTGGCGAGCTGGCGGCGGTGGTGATCGAGCCCCTCGTGCAGGGCGCCGCCGGGATGCACATGGCCGAGCCGGATGACGTGGCCGCCCTCGGTCGCGCCGCAGGCGAAACCGGGGTGCTGCTCGTGGCCGACGAGGTGGCCACCGGATTCGGACGGACGGGCCGGCTCTTCGCCAGCCAGTGGTGCGGGATCCGCCCGGATCTGCTGTGCCTGGGCAAGGGGATCACCGGCGGGTATCTCCCCATGTCGGCCACCGTCGCCGCCGGCCACGTCTACGACGCCTTTTACGGAGACGAGCCGCTCGCCTTCTTCCACGGCCACTCCTACGGCGGCAACGCTCTCGCCGCCGCGGTGGCACTGGAGCATCTGCGCCTGCTCGAGGAGCGCCGGGTGCTCGCCAACGTGCGTGCCCGCGCCGAAGAGCTGTCGGCACTCCTCGCCGCCCGCTTCGCCCACCACGACGCCGTGCGCGCCATCCGCCAGCGCGGCCTCATGGCCGGCATCGAGCTGGAACCGTGGCCTGGGCGACGGCACGGGCGCGTGGTGTGCGCTGCCGCCGTGCGCCGCGGCGTTCTTTTGCGCCCGCTCGGCGACGTGGTGGTCGTGATGCCCCCGCTCACCATCACCGCCGAAGAGATCGAGCGCATCGTGTCGGTGCTGGCCGCCGCCCTCGACGAAACCGACGAGACTCGGTGACCGCCACCCACCACGGCGAGCAGTCGGTGTGGCAGGCACTGGTAGCGGCGCGCGGCGACGAGGTCCGCCGCGCCGGCCGCTGGCGACGGCCGCGGCCTTTCGACGCTTCCGGGCCCGCCGGCGTCATGACCGACGACGGCCGGAAGGTGGTGTCCTTCGCCTCCAACGACTACCTCGGCTTGAGCGCCCATCCGGCGGTGGCGGAGGCCGCCGCCCAGGCCATCGCCCGCTGGGGGACCGGGGCGGGGGCGTCGCGTCTCGTCACCGGCTCACGGCCGGTCCACCACCAGCTCGAGGCCGAATTGGCCGCCCACGCCGGCTGCGAACGGGCTGTGCTGTTCCCTACCGGCTTCGCCGCCAACCTGGGTGTGCTCACCTCCTTCGGCGAACGCGGTGTGCTCGTGTGCTCCGACGAGTACAACCACGCCTCCATCGTCGACGGCGCCCGCCTGTGCCGGGCGGAGGTGGCGGTGTATCCGCATCGTGACCTCCAGGCGCTCAGAAAGCTCCTGGACGGCGCCGACGGACCGGTCCTCGTCGTGAGCGACCTCGTGTTCTCCATGGACGGCGACATCGCCCCGGTGGAGGAGCTGGCCGCGCTGTGCCGCCGTCACGGCGCGTTGTTGGTGCTCGACGAGGCCCACGCCGTGCTCGGCCCCGACCCCGCTCCCCACCTCTGCGGCATGGACGCCCTGCGGGTGGGCACGCTGTCGAAGACCCTCGGCGCGCTCGGCGGGTACGTCGCCGGTCCCGCCTCCTTCGTCGAGCTCGTCGAGAACCGGGCCCGCTCCTACATCTTCACCACCGCCCTGACGCCGGCGGACGCCGCTGCGGCGCTGGCCGCCTTGTGCCTGCTCCACACCCCCGAAGGCGAAGCCCGCCTGCAACGGTTGCGGGCGCATGTGCAGCGCATCGCCCCCGGACACCCGAGCCCCATCGTCCCGGTGATCCTCGGCGACGAGGCCAGTGCCCTCGCCGCCTCCGACGCATTGCTCGAGCGCGGCCTGTGGGTTCCGGCCATCCGGCCGCCCACTGTGCCGCCGGGCACGGCCAGGCTGAGGGTGACGTTGTCGGCCGCCCATTGCGACGACGACGTCGAGCACCTGGCCCGCGCCCTGGCCGGGTTGGCCGAGTCGACGTCCTGGCCGGACTGATGCCGGCGCCCGACGGACGGCCGGACCGGCTGGTGGTGGTGGTCGGCACCGGCACGGAGGTGGGCAAGACGTGGGTGTCGGTGCGGCTGCTCGAAGAATGGCGCGCCGCTGGTGCCTCGGTCGCCGCTCGCAAGCCCGCGCAGGCCTTCTCGCCGGAGGATTCTTCGCCCACCGATGCCGAGCGGCTCGGAGCGGCGAGCGGTGAGCCACCCGACACGGTGTGTCCGCCGCAGCGTTGGTACCCACTGGCCATGGCCCCGCCCATGGCGGCGGCACGCCTCGGGCGCCCGGTGCCGCGACTCGACGACCTTGTCGACGAGTTGGTCTGGCCGCAGCCGCCTGTGGACGTCGGGCTCATCGAGACGGCGGGTGGGCTCCGCTCCCCCCAAGCCGTCGACGGAGACGCCCTGGACCTGGTGAGCGCCCTGGCGCCGAGCCTCGTGGTGGCGGTGGCCGACGCCGGGCTGGGCACGATCCACGCCGTGCGGCTGGTGACGTCGGCCATGGCCGGCGTGGACGTCCCTTACGTCGTCGTGCTCAACCGCTTCGACGGCGCCGATCCACTCAACCTGGACAATCTCCGCTGGCTGACCCAACAGGACCGGCTCGACGTTCTCCCCGGCGACGGCGACGGCATCAAGGCGCTGTCGCGGCGCGCCTTCGAGCAGCCGATCACGGCGCGCTGACCCAGCTTCCGCTCGAGAGCTCCACCACCTGGGCGCCCACGTTGGTGGTGCCGGCGAAGTCGTACAGGTCGTTCTGCCAGGTCCCCGACGACAGCGAAGGCATCGACAGCGCGCCCGTGGCGCGAGCCACCTGCACGGCCATCTCCACCGCCGCGTACGACACCAACGCCTGGTACGAGCTGACGCCGGGGACGGCGGCGCGGAACTGGCTGGCCCCCGGGCTGGCCGACTGCGGCCAGGGCAGGCCGAGCACGGTGTAGAGCGAGCCAGTCGGCACCACTCCCTGGGTCCCCACTCCGGCATACGCAGCCGATGGCGCCAGCAGCACACCATCGGGCGGTGACCAGGCGAGGTCGGCCATCGCCGTCAGACACGACGACGCCTGCGCCGGCGATCCGGCCACCGCCACGGCGTCCACCCCTTGCTGCTGCAGGGAGGCGAGCGCCGGCACACAGGCGCCACTCGGCCCCATGCTGACGGTGCTCACCGGCACCTCCTGTGCCAGACCCGTCTCCAAGGCCGTGTCCGGGCCCGATCCCACCACCACGCCCACCGTGCCGGAGCCGCCGCGCTGCAGAAGGCCTTCTCCCAAGCGCGCCCCGGCCGCCTGCGGCGACAATTCGGTCGCCACCACGTCGGTGCCGGCCGCATAGGGATCGGCCGGAAGGATCCACGGCAGCCCGGCCGGCACCGGGGCGCCGAAGCCCCCCACCACGGCGTCCACCTGGCCCGACAGAGCGTCGACCGCCGAGCCGTCCTCTGCGGACACCACGGTCAGCTGCACCGCAGCGCCGTCGACACCACCCGCCGCGTCGGCATCGTGCACGGCGTGTTCGACCGCGTCGGTGATCTCGGCCCCCAGCGCGGCGTCCGGCCCGGTGGTGGGGACGATCACCGCCAAGCTGAGCACGCCGGCCGCGCCCGGCACGCCGAACAGTGCTCTCGGCGTGTTCGAGCCGGGACTCTGGTTCCCTGTTGCGCCCGCGCCCGCCTCGGCCGAGGAGGCCGCCGGCAGCGAGGGGCCCTCGGCGCTGCCGGCGGCCGCTGTTGCGCCGCCGTGCCGGGCGGCGCTGGCAGCAGACGATGCCTTCGCCGCAGATGACGACGACAGCGTCCCGTGGAGTTGGACGCGACTGACACCGACGAGAAGCCCGGCGAGCACCAGGACGACGACCGGCACGGCGACGGCCAGGACGTGGCGCTTGTGGTTCACCGAGACCACTGGCGCGGCCGACGGTACAGAGGTGGTGTCAGCTGCTTCCCCACTCATCACCGGCGAAGGCGCCGGCACCGGCGAATGCGAAGACGGAACCGTGCCGAGGCCGACGCGCACGGCTTGCCGCAGACGCGACATCCTCTCCACGTGGGCGAAACACGAGCGGCACGAGCTGACATGCCAGGCGATCTCGTCCGGCCCTTCGCCGTCGAACCACGCCTCGAGCTCCACCCGGCGGGGGTGCCGCCTCATCCGCACGCGGCCCTTCTGTGCCTGCGCCCGCTCACGTCCGAAGACGCCACCGAGTCACTCCGCGCGAACCCGCCACCGACCGGCGTCCCGACCGCTGATCAGCCGGCGAGCTTACGCGCCAATTTCCGGCGAGCCGAATGCAGCCGTGACATGACGGTGCCGATGGGTATGCCGAGGGTCCCGGCGATCTCGGCATAGCTCATCTCCGCCATCTCCCGCAGCCACAGCACCTCGCGCAGATGGGCCGGCAGCCGCCCCACGCACCTGCTCACGGCCGCCGCCTCTTCCCGGCGCACGACCAGATCGTCGGGTTGCGGATCGAGGGCGGGGCCGTCGATCTCCAACTCGAGAGGATCCGGTCGTGTCTGCAGCCGGTCGAGACAGCAGTTGCGCACCACACGCCGGGCCCAGGCGTCGAGCCGGTCGTCGTCGGCGCTCCCCCACGCCCGCCACATGCGCAGCCATGCCTCCTGGCACGCATCCTCGGCCTGGCCCGGGCCGGCGACCACCGTGGCGTAGCGGTAGAGCTGCGCCGCCCGAGACCGGTAGAAGTCCTCGAAACCCGTGGTCGTGCTGCTCGTCGTCATCCGCGCCCAATTCCGTGGCGCCGGTGGAGCTGACCGGTCGGCTGCAAGCTGCCGCCCGATTCGTCCACCGGCTGCTCTGGGAACAGCCGAGGGGCGCCTGCCTGGCGGTACCGACACCACCACGTGCAGAGGTCTTGACGCCCGGCGGTCTGCGGCCCGCTCGCAGGCGGGGGCCGGGATCAGCCGTCTGGGACGAGCACGATCTTCCCCAGCTTCCCCGAAGCGGTGAAGGCCGCATAGGCAGCGGCCGCCTCGGCCAGAGGGAAGCGCCGCGACAGCGGCACGTGCAGCGTTCTGCGCGCCAACATCGGCAACACCTTGGTCTGCACCAGCTGGACCACCGACGCCTTGTCGGCGCCGGAACGGGCCCGCAAGGTCGACCCGCGCACCACGAGCCGGTGCGACATCACGGTGAAGAGCTCGAGCGACACCTGCGCCCCTGCACCCACGCCGATGACACATAGCCGCCCGCCGGTACCGAGCGCCCGCAGCGAGTGCGCGAAGCCCTCGCCGCTCACCAGCTCCAACACCACGTCGAAGGGGCCGTGGGCTTCCACCTCGCTCGGGTCGACGGCCCGCGCCGCCCCCAGGGCGGCGACGGCGTCGCGGTGCTCGGGCCGTCGTACCGACGCCACCACCTCGGCTCCTGACGCCGCCGCCAGCTGCACCGCGGCGGTTCCGACCCCACCGGCCGCTCCGGTGACGAGCACCCGGTCACCGAGCCCGAGCCCGCACTGGGTGAAGAGGGCGTCGTGCGCGGTGCAGAACGCCTCGGGAAAGGCGCCCGCCTCGGCCCAGTCGATCCCCTGCGGCAGCACCATCGCATGTCTTTCGTCGGACAGCGCCAGCTCGGCCTGGCCGCCGCCGCCGACCAGCGCCATGACCCGGTCGCCGGCGGCGAAGCGGCGCACCTCCGGGCCGACGGCCACCACCTCTCCGGCCAGCTCCAGCCCCGGGATGTCCGGTGGCGCATCGGGCGAAGCCGGGTAGAAGCCCTGCAGCTGTGCGACATCCGCCGAGTTCACACCGGCGGCCCGCACCTGCACGAGGACCTGGCCGGGACCGGGCACAGGGTCGGGATGGGCCCGCCACTCGAGCCGCCCGTCGGCGATGGTAGCGGCGTGCACTCAGTGGTCCTCTTCGGCCGGCGCGGAGCGCCCGCGCCGACGCGCTCCCCGACCAAACGAAAGGCGACGGCGGCGACGGGTGC
>DATHCF010000098.1:0-7670 GCA_035319705.1 Acidimicrobiales bacterium
GCCCCCCCTACGCCGTCCAGCCCCGTAGCCACCCACCCACCGGACTCGGGTCAGCCCTGTCGCCGCTCACCGCCGCTGACCAGGGAGGTGTCGCCGTTTGGGCCGCTTTTCGGCCGCCGTCCTCCCTGCGCGTGCGCCCCCGGGAGTGCGCCCCCGGGAGGATTCGAACCTCCGACGCACGGTTTAGGAAACCGACGCTCTATCCTCTGAGCTACGGGGGCGTGACGAAGAAACCCTAATATTTGCCGGTGTCGGCCTCGGACGGGACGTCCGAAATCCCCGTAATCACCGCCGCCGGCGCAAGCCTTCACGGCGCCGGCCGTCTTTCGTTCAACCCTGGTCTTGGACGCCTTCTCGGCCGTCGACGCCGCAGGCGGCACACAACTTCTTGCTCACATCCAGCGCCGAAGCCACAGCGGCGATCAATCTTTCTGGCGCAACGGGCTTCACAATGCAGGAATGGATCTTCTGCCGTCGGGCTGACACCTCTGTCTCGTAAGAGGTCGCCGGGACCAGGACGACTGGGGGAGGGTCTTCGAGACGGTCGAGGAGGCCGAAACCATCGAGAACAGGCATGCGGACATCGAGGACAATCGCGCCCACGGGTGTGGTCCGCAGGAGATCCAGTGCGACGAAGCCGTCTGGCGCCTCTGCGACCTTCCAGCCGGCGCTCTGCAGGATGGCGGTCCAGGAGTTCCGCACAGCTTGATTGTCCTCGACGATCAGGACGTCGATCGCATGATCAAGGGTCACGGTGATCCTCCAGCACGATTCTGGCGTGGAGGAGATCACGAAGTGCCTCGTCGAAGGACTCCCGTCGCCGAAGGCGAGCGTCAATTGGGCGAGGCCCTCGACGAGATGATCCAGCTGCTCGAAGATCTCGTCGACCTGCCTCATTGGTCGCATGGCCGCCAGACCCAACAGATGAAGAGAGCGCGCTGCCTCGTCGAGTGCGGCTACCGCCTCCTCGACGTCCTCGGGCACAGGAACATCGCCGGTAGTGCCGGTCGTGAGGAGAAGGGCGGCCCGCTGTATCCCGTGGAGGGCTCCGTCCACGTCCAGACGGCGCAGCGACCGTGCCCTCGTGCGAGCATGGGCGCGACCGTCGTAACCAGAGACAACTGCATTTGCCATCGGGCTCGAATGCCCCTCCCCCGGACAACGCCAACAATCGCGCTTGTGCGACGTCGGAAACAGCACCGTTTTTGGGGTCCGGGCCCCCCAAATTGGGGTGGAATCGGCTGGTAAACAGAGCCGCATACCGGTCCCGCGGGCCCCGTCGTAGCCACGTCGACTCGGCAGTCTCCCGAGTTGTGACGCAACGAATACATTGCGTCCACAAATCGTTTCGGGAAGGCAGCACGGATCAAGAGCTAAGAGCGATGCTGACCTTCGGCCCTATGGTGAACATGATCGTCGGTCAATGGTTCCGGTCGTGACCAGACCGTTCGAGAACGACACCCTGCAATCCGACGAGGCACTGCTGCCGGCGGACGAGGCGGATCTCGTCCTTCTCCTGCGCCGAGTGGCTCGCAACCTCACGCGCATGGAGCACAAGATGCTGCAAGTCGGTAGCGAATCCTACGGCCTTTCCGCTGCCTCGAGAGCTGTTCATCTGGCGCTCGTGGAGCTGGGGGAACACATCGCATGAGCGCGGTTGCGGAATCGGCGGTGCCCCCGGTGCGGGACGACCGCTTGGTGGCCGGCCACCCAGGGCCCAAGCGAACCTCTGAGCTGGCCACGACGACGATCGAGTACCTGCGGTCAACAGTTCGCAGCGCGCTTCTCGGCGGACCATCCGATGCTGGACGGAACACGGCCCTTCGCGGTCTCGAAGCCTGGTACGAGCGAATATGTGCGGACCGTGACTACTGCAATCGCCCGCCCGAGGAGGGCGTGAAGGCCCTCACCGACCTCGGACTCGGATCGGCGGAGCCCGGACGAAGGCTCGCCCTCGCCTTCAAGGCGATCCGTCTGGCCGGGGAACTCGCGCTGTTTCGTGCCGGATCCCGGCAAGACCCCTCGCCTGACTCGCTGCCCGTAGCCCTGGCACGGATGGAGCTCGCTCTCTCGGAGGTCTCGGAGACCCTGGGGGCCATCTGAAAGGGTAGAGCCGGCCGGCGTCTCCGGGCACGGGCGAACGTCGGTGTGCGAGGATCTGAAGCCGAAGTCATGGAGCTCAACCCGTTCTCGCACCAGTTCCAAGCGGATCCTTACCCCGTCTACCGCCAACTGCGCGACGAGACGCCCCTCTACTACAGCGAAAACCTCGACTTCTACGCCCTGACCCGTTACGCGGATGTTGTCGATGCCTCGCAGCAGCCGCTCCTCTACAGTTCGGCCGAGGGCACGACACTCGAGCCCATCGACACCGGCGCCTTGCTGCCCATGATGATCTTCATGGATCCGCCCGACCACGACCTCCACCGGCGACTGGTGAACCGTGCTTTCACGCCGCGGTCGGTGGCGGCACTGGAGCCCTTCGTCAGGCGAACCGCACTGGGCTACCTGCAACCGCTGCGGGAGAAGGGCGGGGGCGACTTCGTGGAGGATTTCTCGGCGTTGCTGCCCATGGACGTGATCATGGAGCTGATCGGCGTGCCGAGCGCCGATCGCAACCAGCTGCGGCGGTGGATGGACGCCAGCCTGGAACGGATCGAGGAACCGCCCTACATCGGCCGTGAGGCCATCGAGGCCATGGTCTCCATGACCGCGTACTGGACGGAGCTGCTGGCGGACAAGCGCCGGCACCCCGACGAGGGGCTCATGAGCAGGCTGTGCGAGGCGGAATTGACCGAAGACGGCCGGACCGCCCGCCTGTCGGACCGTGAGGTGCTGGGGTTCTGCTCGCTCATCGGGGCGGCCGGAACGGAGACCCTCACCAAGCTGTTGGCCAACGCCGCCGTACTGTTCCACCGGTGGCCGGACCAGTGGCAGAAGCTGCAAGCCGACAGAAGCCTCGCACCCGGCGCCGTAGAGGAGACACTGCGCTACTGGGCGCCTTCGCAGTACCAGGGACGGGTGGTGACCGAAGACGTCCGGGTCCACGGCTCCACCGTGCCGGCCGGCGCCCGGGTCCTGCTCGTCACCGGATCGGCCAACCGCGACGAACGCGAGTACGAAGATGCCGACCGCTTCGACATCGAACGCAAACCGCACTTGGCCGTCGGCTTCGGTCATGGCCTCCACTTCTGTCTCGGTGCGGCGCTGGCTCGTCTCGAGGGGCGGGTGGGGCTGCAGGAGTTCTCCGCCCTCTTCCCCCGCTACGAGGTGGACGAGGCCAAGGCGCGCCGGGTGCACCAGAGCAATGTGCACGGCTTCTCCAGCGTGCCCTTCACATCCGCCTGAGCGATCAGCGGGTGCGCCCACGAGTCCTGGGCGGGCCACAAGTAGCCTTTCCATGGTGCCCGGGCAGGAATCGAGACACAAAGACGCATGGCTGACGGGCCTGACCGTGTTCCTCGTGCCCGCGTTCCTGGTCCTGGGCTACTGGCAGCTCACCCGGGCCCTGGGCGGGAACAGCCTCAGTTGGGCATACGTGTTCGAGTGGCCGCTGTTCGCCGGGTACCTCGTCTACGTCCGCCGGCGCCTGTTGCGGGAGAGGCGCGACGAGCGGCCCGAGCCGGCGTCCCGGGGCCCGGACCAGACGACCACAGGGGCGTCGGTGCCCGCCAACGAGGAGGAGGACCCCGAGCTGGCCGCCTACAACCGGTACCTGGCGGCGCTCGAGAAGAGCGGCCAGCGCAAACGCTGGTAAGCGCCGACATCGGCCCTGGTGGGCGGGCATCGACCAGTTCGTCACAGCCTCCCGCCAAGATGGCCGCCATGTTCGAGGTTTCTACCCCTGAAGCGGCAGTGGAGGTCCGCACCAGCACACGGCGTCGCAAGACGGCCACCGCCTTCTGGCAGAACGACACCATCGTGGTGGTCCTGCCCTCGTGGATGCGTCCACCGGAGAGCGACCACATGGTGGAGAACCTGGTGCGGCGGGTGCTGGCCCAGCGCCCCAACCGGCACGCCTCGGACGACGACCTCGACCGACGCGCCGCCTACCTCGCCGGGCACTACCTGAACGGCGCCCTGCCGCGGTCGATCAGGTGGGTCGCCAACCAGCGTCACCGCTGGGGGTCCTGCTCACTTCCCAGTCACGACATCCGCGTCTCCGACCGGCTGCGGGTGGTCCCGGCGTGGGTCCTCGACGCTGTGCTCGTCCACGAGTTGGCGCATCTGGACGAGCCCTCCCATTCGTCGCGGTTCCGGGAGCTGGCCGGTCGCTACCCGCGGATGGGGGACGCCGACACCTTTCTCCAGGGCTTCAGCCTGGGCCTCGAACACGCTCCGCAAAACGCTCCCGCTGCCTGGTCGGCGTAGACTGCTAGTCCGGTTGTGCCGGGCGGAGCGGAGAACGGGCGACCGGGGAGGCGCGCGGTGTCGACTGAACGCTCCGGGCGCATCAAGCGCTTGTTGGCGGCCGCCGATAGTCGCAGTCCGGCGCCTCATCGGCCCGCTCTCGGCACCTCGGTCCTCGTGGCGCTGTTGGCCATGGCCGCGGTGCTCGCCTTCGTCATCGTCTACACGATCGCCAACCGTCACACCACCAGCCCGGCCGCAACAGCAACCACCACCACCACCACGACCTCGTCCCCGCGCCCGGTCACCCCGCCGGACACCGGCGCCTCTGCCTCCACGCTGTCCAGCACCTACCGCCTGCTCGACAGCCCGACGTTGGTGGCGCCGCTCGCCAGCAGCTCCCCCGCCACCAGCTGCTCGAGGTGGGCGGTGTCCCACCACGAGAGCTGCAGCGCCTTGGCCCGTCGGAAGAAGAGCTGGATGTCGAACTCGACGGTGAAGCCGATGCCGCCGAAGACCTGTTGGGCCATGGCGGTGACGTCCCGGTAGGTCTGACAGGCGAACAGCTTGGCCATGGCCGCCAGTCGCCGCGCCTCGGGCCGCCCCGAGGCCTGCGCCCACGCTGCCTCGTGCACCAGCGTGGTGCCACCGTCGACGGCGGTGACGGCGTCGGCGAGGTAGTGGGCGATGGCCTGGAAGGCACCCAGCGGCTTGTCGAACTGATGGCGGTCCTTGGCGTACTGCACGGTGATGTCCAGGGCCCGCCGGGCCCCGCCCACGGCCTGGGCGGCCAGCAACACGACGCCCTCGTGCATCACGGCGTCCCAGGTCCTCCACCCCGAGCCGGCGGGGCCGATGCGAGCGGCGGCCTCGACCTTCACGCCGTCGAGCTCGACCTGGTACTGGGTGTCCGAAGCAATGGAAAGCTGCTGGGTGAGCCTCACACCCGGGTCCGACGGGTCGACCAGGTAGAGGTCGATCTCCGCGGGCGCCTCCCCGCTGCGGGCCAGAACCACCAGCTGCCGGGCGTCGGCGGCGAACAACACGTGGCGCTTTGTGCCGTGCAGGCGCCACCCTGCGCCGTCCGGCTCGGCACGGGTGGTGACCCCGCCAGGCGAGAACGCCCCCTCAGGCTCGAGCCACGCCACGCTGAGCACGGCTTCACCCGAGGCGATGGCAGGAAGCCACCTGCTCTTCTGCTCCCCCGTGCCTGCTCGCACGAGCGCACCCCCGCTCAGCACGGCGCTCACGAAATGCGGAACCGGGGCCAGGGCACGGCCCAGCTCCTCGTACAGCACCACCCCTTCGAGCAGCGACATACCGGAGCCGCCGTGCTCCTCTGGAAGCAACAGGCCGATCAGGTCCAGCTGGCCGAGCTGTTTCCACAGTTCGGCCGGCATGCCGGAGGGGTCGTCCTCCAGGGAGCGGACGAGCTCCAGGCGGCAGTAGCTCTCGCACACGCCGCGCACGGTGTCTCGCAGCATCTGTTGCTCGGGGGTGAACTCCAGGTCGAGCACGTGGCTCCTCACGGTCTCCACTGGTCGCCATGCCGGCGCCAGGGATTGTCGGCCTCGTCCATCGGCAACGCCACCCGAAGGCTTCCGGTGGTCTTTTCCTCCTCGCCCACCCGGAGCACGACCGACAGTTCCGCCCAGCCACAGCCGACCTCGTCCACAGTGGTGTCGTCCACCACGCCGTGCAGTTCCATGGTGTCGCCGGGGAACACCGAGCCCTTCATCCGGAAGGTGACTCGTCCCAGCCGTCCGTAGGGGCCGGTCCAGTCGGTCACGTAGCGCTCGAACCAGGCGGCCTGGTTCGGCGTGTTGAGGAAGATGTCGCGCAGGCCGTTGCGCTGCACGGCGAAGTCCTTGTCGTGGTGCATGGGCCGCCAGTCACGGCTGGCCATGGCCCCGAGCACCACGGTGGTTGCGGTCACGGGGTAGCTGAGCACCGGGAGGACGTCGCCTTTGCCGACTGACGGCCACAGCCGTTTCGGAGACACCGTCACCGCTCCTTCCGGCGGTAGCCGAAGCCGGTATAGCTCTCCACCGCCACCAACTCCCGGCGCTGGTTGCGGTACTCGACGTCGATCACCCAGAACCGCCCTGTGCCCAACTTGGTCGTCTTCTCCTCGCTGACCGAGCGCAAGACCTGGTGGGTCGACAAGCGGTCGCCCGGGCGCACCGGCTCGTGGAAGACGATGGTGTTCTCCGTCATGACCGCCTCGGGCAGGTCCAGACGCTCCTTGAGGTCGAAGTGGACCTGCAGGGGAAAATGCACGTCGGGTCGGCCCGGCGCCCAGTGGTGTGGCCGGAACCACACCGAGACCATGGTGGGAGGAGCGATCGGCCCCCCCGTGATCTGCTCGGCCGCCTCCTCGTCCCAGAACAGCGGGTTGCCGTTCTCCACCGAGGCGCAGGTCGTCCAGATGTAGCCCTGCTCGACCGGGAACTCCCCCACCTCCTCGTACTGCGCCAGGCCGACAAGGGCCTCGATCTCGGCCGGCACCGCGGCGCCGGTCGTCACGCCACCACCCCCGTCTCGAGCAGCTCGGCCACCCGCGCCGGCGTCATGCCCGCCTCGCGCAGCAGCTCCTCGGTGTCGGGGGTGGTGCCGGGGAGCGTCACCGGCGGGCGAAGAGCCGGCATCCCGGCGAGAAGCGGGGCCAACTGCCGGAAGCGGCTGCCGTCGGCGTCGACCGCTTCCACGAAGGCGCCGCGTTCGGCGAAATGCGGGTCGCCGGCCACCTCGGCGATTTCCTGCACCGGGGCCACGCAGGTGTCGGCCCCGGCCAGGAGCTCCACCCATTCGTCGCGACCGCGCCGGGCGAAAGCGCCGGCCAGTACCTGACGCAGGTCCTGCTGGGCGCCCTCGTCGTACTGCCTGTCGACCCAGTCGCTGCAGCCGAGCAGCCCGCACAGGTTGGCAAAGAACTTCGGCTCGATGGCCGCCACCGCCAGGTGTCTCCCGTCACCGGCGGTGTAGATCCCGTAGCAGGCGAAGCGTCCCGACAGCACGTCGTGGCCCGGGCCGACGTCGCAACCGGCGGCCAGCTGCTCCTCCACCGCCAGCGACATGAGCCACAGCACGCCGTCAGTCACCGCCACGTCGAGATAGGCACCTTCGCCACTGGAGGCGCGCCGTACCAGGGCGGTGCACACGGCGAGCGCCGCATGCATCCCGCCCGCGGCGGAGTCGGCGATGGTGGCCCCGGGCAGCGGCGGCCGGCCTCCGGCCGGCGGTTCGCTCATGGCCAGGTACCCGCCCACCGCCAGATAGTCGAGATCGTGGCCGGCCCAGTTCTCACGGGCGCCCGTCTG
>DATHCF010000099.1:0-20535 GCA_035319705.1 Acidimicrobiales bacterium
TATCCCGCCGTCGTCCAGATCACCACCCAGCTTTGAAGACAGGTTCCAACTGACAACACAGAGGCCAGGGGAAGGGAGAAAGACAGATGGGCGCGACCGAGTTGTATCTCATCTCGTGGATGGCGTTGGTGCGCGTCCAGCGCAGACTGGCATTGGACGAGGCCGGCTACACCACCCAGGTGGTGATCATGACGGCTCTGCTGGCGGCTCTGGCCATCGCTGTGGGCATCATCATCACGACCAAGGTGCTGGCGAAGGCGAACTCCATCGACCTCAACGGGAACGGGCAGTAGTCCCGAGAGACATGAGGTTCCCTCGCGGCGAGGACGGCCAGACTGAGCTCGTCATCGTCTTCCCGGTGGCCATGCTTCTCGTACTGACCCTGTTGCAAGCGGCCCTGTGGTTCCTCGGACGATCGGTCGCACAGGATGCGGCGCAGGACGGCGCACGGGCGACTGCGCTACTGGGCGGAGGGCCGGAAGCAGGCGCGCAGGCGGCGAGGGACGATCTCGTCCAGCTGGCGGGCCCGATGCTCTCGTCCACCTCCGTCAGTGTCACCGAAACCGCGGGACGGGCTCAAGTGCGCGTATCGGGAGTGGCGGAATCGATCCTTCCCGGATTTTCCCTTGAGGTGAGCGCATCTGCCGCCGAACCCATCGAGGAGTTCCGGCCATGAATCGCGTCCAAGACGGTTCCGCTGCCTTGGAGCTGACCGTCCTTGCCCCGATGCTCGTCGTGCTTCTCCTTTTTGTCGTTGTCGTCGGACGGCTGGTGCTCGCCCACCAGGAGGTGGATGCGGCTGCCTTCGACGCCGCGCGTGCGGCGAGCATCGCCGCCTCAGCCGCTGACGCGCAGCTCGCCGCCAATCAGGCGGCCGCTGCGGATCTTGCTGGACACTCAATCACTTGCGCGCGTCTCTCCACCTCTGTCGACACCGCTGAGTTCATGCCCGGCGGTGCTGTCAGTGTGCAGTTGTCGTGCACCGCGAGCCTCTCCGGGCTCGCGCTGCTCGCTTTGCCGGGATCGGAGACACTCACGTCTCGGGCGACGGCGCCGGTCGACCTCTATCGACAGGTCTCCGCGCCGTGAACGGCAATGATCAGTCCGGTCAGCTGAGCGCGTTCTTGGTCGTCCTCGTCGTCCCGCTAGTGGCCACGGCGGGCCTGGTTGCCGACGGGGGCGGGGTGCTGGCTGCTCACCAGGATGCGATCTCGACCGCCTTGGAGGCGGCACGCGCCGGGGCGCAGGCAGTCGATCTCAGCGTTCTCCGGTCCAGCGGGGCGGTGGTGCTCGACCAGAGCGAGGCGCGTGCCGAGGCTTGGTCCTATCTGTCCGGGGCGGGTCAGAGCGGGACCGTGGTGGTTTCGGGAAGCGAGGTCACCGTCACGGTCACCCTGCGCCACAACCTTGCCGTGCTTTCGGCATTCGGGGTCGGACCGGTCACCGTGTCGGGCACGGCCACCGCCACCGCTGTGCAGGGTCTCGAGGGACCCGGTTCGTGAGGAAAGGCTCTACTGGAAGAGGGGGCGGGGTACGTCGCGCGCCTCGCTACTGCCTCCCCGATGATCCGGGACGCACGACCACCACCGGACATACAGCATGGGTGACGCAGTGTTGGCTGACCGAGCCCAGCAACGCGCCGGCGAACGTTCCGTGTCCACGGCTACCGACAACGAGCAGGTCCGCGTGTTCCGAGGCAGCAATGAGCACTGAGGCGGCGTGGCCCTCTGTGACGACTTGTTGCACCTTCTGTGCGCTACCAGGTCCAAGGACACTGTCTACGGCTTGAGCGAGCAGCTTTCGGGTCTCTTCGGCCGGGTCCTGGTCCGGTGGCCATGTCGGGGTGGGACCCCAGACGTTCGGCCATTCCCACGCCATGACTGCTTCCAGCTTGGCTCCCGTCGCGTCTGTCAGTCCGACCGCCCATTGCAACGCTTGAAGGGACGACTCGGAGCCATCCACACCGACGACGATGACGCTGTCCTTCTGAATGCCTGCAACCATTTCAGTACTTTCCAACCGCGCTGGCCAACCCGCCGACGTTCGCTCGGCCACCGGAACCACCGGCGTGATCGCGAACCGTGATGACCTTAGATCACTTTCACAAAGAGGATCGTCGAAAACGCGGAATTCGGGACCCTGACTCTGCGTAGTCTGCCAGTCGGGCCGGAGGGAGGCGGCCCCAACAGCTGGGAACGGGTTCGGCGGTAGAGAGGCCGGGGATCGTTCGGGTCCTACGGCCCTATGTAGAAGCCAACCGGGGGTGTAGGTGAGAAGAGGGGCGTGACGGTTGGTGCCGCTGGCCCGGGGGGTCGGATGACGAAAGAGCGGCTGGGGGGTCTCGATACGGCGTTCCTCTACGCCGAGACACCGGGCATGCACATGCATGTCTGTGGGATCTGCGTGCTCGATCCCTCTCCGAGAAAACCTGAGGAGATGTTCGAACGGATTCGTTCGCTGCTGATGGGGGTCATGGCGAACGTCCCGCTGATGCGCAAGATGGCGGCGGCCATCCCACTCGGAATGGGACGCCCAATCTGGGTCGACGATGTCGATTTCGACCTTGGCAGGCATCTCCATCGGGTGGAGGTCTGCGCACCGGGCGATGATCGAGCCCTGGCCGAGCTGATCGGTGAGATCGCCAGTGTCCCGCTGGCGCGCGACCGCCCTTTGTGGGAGGTGTGGGTGGTCGAGGGTCTCGCCGGTGGGCGAGTTGGCCTTCTGGCCAAGATTCACCATGCAGGCATCGACGGCACTACCGCTCTGAACGTGATGAGTCAGGTCTTCGGCCTTCAACCCACATCGGCCACGTCATCCCCTCCCGCCCCCGCGCCTTGGCGCCCGGAAGCATCGCCGAGCCCTGTAGCGCTGTTCGGTAGGGGTCTGGCGACCGTCGCCCGGACCCCGTTCGACCTCATGCGGCTCGTGCCGGTCACGGCCGCTCGCCTGGGAGCCATGGCGTGGCAGAGGGGGGTCCGTCAGAACGGGCGTCCGCCGGCGTCGCTGTTTCGGGCGCCACGGACGCCGTTCAACGCCACCTTGACCGCACACCGGTCGGTCGCCTTCGCTGACGTCCCGTTGTCACAGGTGAAGCGCATCAAAGAGGCCTACGGGGTCAAGGTCAACGACGTCATCGTCGCCATCGTCGCCGGAGCACTCCGCCGGTACCTCGATATCCGAGGTCAGCTACCCCTGAGGCCGCTGGTGGCTGCCGAGCCGGTCTCCGTTCACGCGCGCAGCTCTGGACCGGCCGGCATCAGCCGGCTGTCGGTGATGTTCTCGACGCTGGCGACCGACGAGGAGGATCCCGCCAAGCGGCTCCGCGCCATCGCTGCCGCCAATTGCCGGGCAAAGGAGACCACCGAGCAGATGGGCGATGACACGCTCATGCGGTGGTCCGAATACGTTTGGTGTTACGGGTACGCAGTGGGCGCCCGCCTCTACTCGACCCTGCACCTGGCTGATCACCATCCCGTCGCCTACAACCTCGTACTGTCCAACGTGCCGGGTCCGCCGGTCACCTTGTACCTTGCCGGGGCACGGTGTACGGGGGTGTACCCGTTCGGCCCACTCTTCGAAGGAGCCGGACTGAATGTAACGGCGATCACTTCGGACGATTCCATCGGCTTCGGCCTCATTGCCTGTTCCGACCTTGTTTCCGACATCTGGGATTTGGCGGATTCCATTCCCCCCTCGTTCGAGGAATTGCTGGAATCCATCGACCAGCCACTCTCGAGGAAAGGGCGCAAGGCTCCTCGATCCTCTCTGCCCGAAGGAGCGGACTCATCGCAAGGCTGACAGCCAGGTCGATGCTCAATCGAGAACTGCGCGTCACCCGATCTGGGGTACCAGATAGGCCATCTGCCAATGACCGGACTCGGTGTAGTCGATGTTGCCCAGAGGCGAGGCCGTGGCGATGGACATGGAGCGTTGCATGCGAACGGGCATGCCGTTCTGGAGATCCAGCCACCACGTCTCCGCCACCGTTCCCTTCTGCCCGCCGCTGAGCACCGTGTTGTCCTCCTCCTCCACGACGCGCACGGGCTGACCCCCGATGGTGAGGCTCACGACCCCCGCGACTCGAATAGTCGTGGTGGCGGTCGTGGCACCGGCCACCGCCGAATTGGCCCCGCTGCAGGAGTACGCAGGTTGTGGGCCCGGCGTCGGGGAGGCCGGCAGCCACACTGTGTGGGCCGGGCAGGTGAAACGGGCCAGGTTGGAGATCTTGAAGAGGCCGAACGACCAGGTTTGCGAGTTGTCATTTCCCTGGAGCACAAGGGCGCCGGCAGTCGGGCAGAAGTCGTAGAACTCCCAGTGGGCGACGTTGTAGTCGACCCGCCAGCGCCAGCAGCCATCGTCCAGGATGCTGATGGAACCGGGCATCACCTTGCTGTCGTGCTGTGAGTTGTGCGGGAACGAGATGTGTTCACTCCCCTCGCCGGTGAGCTCGTACACGCCCGGATCCGGGTACCGGTAGTGGAGCCCGGAGCTCGAAGGCGCCGAACCTCCGGCGACGCCGCCGGCCCCGAGTGCTTTCATGGCCGCCGCCAGGGACTTGGCTCCGGGCTGCCCGCGTAGGGAATAGGGCACGAGTACCAGCGCCATCCCCGCCAAAAAGGCGACCACGGCAATAATCAGTCTGCGCCGGTTCCAAAAGCGTCGGCGGTGTCGCAGCTGACGAGGGCCGGTCGGCGGCGACGGGCCCCCGGGGAGCCTTTCCACCGTGCTGGTATCCACGGCCACCATCTCTGACCGATCCTTCCAAGCGATCGGCTCTCGATCGATTCAATTCACGACCGGTCGAACTCCCGATCCCCTCACCGACGGACCCACGCCGGCTACTCACGACCTTCGCTCCCCTTGCCCGGTGTAGTCAGTGCCAAAGGTCCTAGGACTTCGCGCCGCGGCGTCCTATTCGCCGGAACCGCCGGGACCGTGCTCGACGAAGCTCCGGTAACGACCGTCGGCGGCAGCCTGCCAGACCGGATCGGGGTCCACTCGGTACCCGACGCGCGCCCAGCGCCGAGCGCCGATGAGCGTCGCTTCGGATCCAGCGGCCATGCGGGCCAGGTATGCCGCGCCCAGCGCCGCACCCTCGTGCACGGCGAGGATGTCCACGGGAAGCCCGGTCGCGTCGGCGAGCGCCTGCATCCATACAGCGCTCCTCGTGCCCCCGCCGCTTGCAACGATCCGCTTTGCACCGACGCCAGCGCGCTCGAGCATTTGGCGTACGACGAACCCGCTTGCCTCGTAGGCGGCGCGCTCGACGGCCGTCGCGTCGTGGGCGATGTCGAGCCCGAACAGGCTGGCACGGAGGGTGGGGTCGTGAAACGGCACGCGCTCCCCGCGCAGATATGGCAGCCATACCGGAACGTGGTCCGGGCGGCCGACGCGCTCGGGGAGCGGCACCGGATGTCCGAGGCTCCGGTGCGCTGCCCCGCCTCCGGCGATGGACCGAACCCAGTCGATGAAGAGCCCCCCGGCGTTACTTGGGCCACCGACGAGCACCCGGTCGGGCACGGTATGGGGTACGGTCCACAGCCCCGGGACCTCGAGCCACTCGCCCACGACTATCCAGGCCACGAGCGTCGCGCCGCAGATTACGAAGACGTCACCGACATCCTCCGCGCCGGACACGATCTGGTCGCACAGGGCGTCGACCGCGCCAGCAGCGAGCGTCGCCCCGGTCCCCGCCACGGTCCCCGCTGCTTCGCCCATGGGGACGACCATGGGCAGCTGCTCGAGCTTCACACCCAGCTCGGTCAGCAGCTCCTTGTCCCATTCCCCTGCCTTGAGGAGGGGCCCGAGAGAAATTGCCATGGCAGTGTCGATGGCTGGGACTCGCCCGAGGGCGAAGTTGGCGACAGCTTGTGCCGGCCAGTAACCGGTAGCTTCCGGGGCCTCCTTCGCTGCCCAGCGCAAGAAGCCCACCGCGTCGGGCATGTCCGTGACCGCCTCCCCGGCCACCGCAACGTCGCCCTCCGTGCGACCGCGGGCGTCTCCGTAGAGAAGGCCTGCCGACTGGGGCTGCCCGCGCTCGTCCACCACGGTGAGCGAGGGCACCATGCCGCAGACGCACACCGCCGAAATCTCGAGCTCGGGGCTCACCTCGGCCAACGCCGTCATAGGCCCGAGGCGCCAGGCGCGTGCGGCGTCATGCTCCAGACGATCGGGGGCGGTGGCGAGAAGTGGGTGTGCAACCCGTGCTCGGGCGAGCACGTGACCGTCTTCGTCGACAGCTACCGCCTTCACCGAAGTCGTCCCGATGTCGATGCCGGCAGTCACAGAATCGGACACCGCATCCAAGATGGGCCTCCCTACGGCCGACCGATAGAGCCAAAGGACCATCCACTGGCGGTTTCGAGAACCGGGTGGAGGACGTCCTCCCTAGTCACGGACGAAAATTCGGCGCCCTCGGCGGTGCCCTCGGCAGCAGTGCCCTCGGCAGTATCTGATTTCATGACATCGGAGACATCCTGGTAGGGGGATGTGTCAAGACATAGGAGACAACCCTTACCCCCCGAGGACCATCGCCCCTGGATCGACTCCGCACCGCGTCCGACACTCGAAGCAGGAGAAGGAGGTGCGTAATGGCCATTTTGGTGACCTATGGCTCGAAGCGCGGCGGGACCGAAGGGCTGGCCAAGATGGTGGCTGACGACCTGCGTGAGGAGGGGCTCCAGGTGGAGCTGCTCCCTGCCCGCCAGGTACGGGACGTCACCGACTACGAGGCAGTGGTGGTGGGGGGAGCCCTCTACGCCTTTCGCTGGCACAAGGACGCCAGGCGCTTTGTCAAGCGGAACGTCGCAGCCCTCCGTGCGCGTCCGACCTGGTTTTTCGCCAGTGGGCCGCTCGACGACTCGGCCACGACAAAGGAGATCCCGCCGGTCAAGGGAGTCCAGGCGCTGATGGAACGGGTCGGTGCCAAGGGGCACATCACCTTCGGTGGTCGTCTGCTTCCCGACGCCAAAGGCTTCCCGGCATCGGCCATGGCCAAGAAGGCGTCCGGCGACTGGCGCGACGCCGGCCAGGTCCGAGCCTGGGCGGCGTCGGTAGCCCGCGAGATCCGAGCTCCGGCGCCAGCCGCCCGTAGGTAACCGGCCCTGAAAGGCAGAGCGCCCGCGGTGCCCTGACTTCGGGACGCCGTTGCTCGGAGTCGTGCAGCACCTTGGCCAGTGCCCCGGACTCGCTGATTGGTGTTGTGAGCGAAGCCGTACTTGCAGCGCTCAACGCAGCACCGGGTTGAATCCAGGTGATCAGTGCCGGAGCCGACAATCCGTAAGGGCTAGGCGCGCCGAGAACCGTAGACGCCCACCTGACGCGAGCAGACGTTGACGCGCTTGACATGCGGACGTTGACCTCTGGTGTCACCTTTCCATAGAATTCATCGTACGATGAATTCTATGGAAAGGACTCGAGGTGAGCCAGCGGTCCTGGCGATGGTGGTGAAGGAGCTGCGCCAGCTCAAGCGCGATCGTCGCACCCTGGCGATGATGGTCTTTCTGCCAGTCCTCCTCATCGTGGTCTTCGGCTATGCGGCGAGCTTCACTGTGACCAAGATCCCGACCACGGTGGTCGGGCCGGACGCACCGGCTGTGGCTGCTCACCTGCCGCCCCCCTTTTCCTTGTCGCGAGTGCTCGCCCATGGCACTGAGGCAGAAGCGGTCGCCGTCCTCCGCGACGGCGACACTCCAGCTGCCGTCTTCGCCGCTAGGGCGCAGACGCGGGTACTCCTCGACGGAAGCTCGCTGTTTACCGCCCAGGCGGCTCTGCGCTCTCTCGCCCGGCTCGAAGGATCGGGACACGTCGGGCTCAGGCCGGTCGTCCAGGTGCTCTTCAACCCCGGGCTCAAGACCTCTGACGTGATGGTGCCCGGGCTCGCTGCCCTCATCCTCCTCTTCATCGGGACCGTCATCACCAGCCTGGGCGTGGTGCGAGAGCGGCAATCGGGCACCCTCGAGCAGCTCGCCGTCATGCCGCTGCGGCCGACAGATGTCTATCTGGGCAAGATCGCCCCCTACTTCGCCGTCGGGGTTCTCGACATGGTGATCGTGGTGGCAGCCGGAGTGGGGCTCTTCGGCGTGCCTTTCGCCGGTTCGATCGCCCTGTTCGCCCTTGGTGCCGTGCTCTTCCTCTTCGTCGCCTTGGGCGTCGGCGTGCTCATCTCCAGTCTGTCGCAGAACCAGGGCCAGGCCATCCAGCTCGCCCTCATGGTCCTTCTTCCCCAGATCATGCTGTCCGGGCTGATCTTCCCCCTCTCGTCGATGGCGCCCGGGGTGCGTTGGATCGGCTATGTCCTTCCCCTCACGTACTTCGTCGAGATCGCTCGTGGGGTGATGCTGCGTGGAGCTCCGATCGGCGCCCTATGGCGGCCGCTTCTCTATCTGGCTCTCCTCGGCGCGGTGGTGGTGGGGTTGGCCACCTTGCGATTCCGACGCATGCTCTCTCCTGCCCACCCGCGCCGCCGCTCTGACCGGACGAGCGTGCCGAAGCCGGCGACATGAGCTGGGGTGTGTCAGAGGTCGGTGTCCGTTTCGGTCGCGTGCGCGCCCTCGACGGCGTGTCGATGGACGTCGCCGACGGACAGGTGACCGCTGTTGTCGGTGGGGATGGGTCGGGGAAGTCGACGCTTCTCCACGTAATCGTGGGCTTGTTGGATGCGAATGTCGGAGAGGTCCGCCGCCCACCTCCCCACCAGGTCGGCTACTCGGCCGCCGGTTCGGGGATCTACCCGGACCTGTCGGTCGAGGAGAACCTGCTCTTCTCGGCGGCCGCCTATGGGCTGTCGCCCGCCGACGCTCGGGCGCGGGCAGAGCCCTTTCTCGACCGAATGGACCTCACCGGTGCTCGCCACCGGTTAGGGGGACAACTTTCGGGGGGCATGCGCCAGAAGCTCGGTGTGGTGCGAGCCATGCTCCACCGCCCGGCACTGCTGGTGCTCGACGAGCCCACCACCGGTATCGATCCCGTCAGCCGTGCCGATGCGTGGTGGTTGATCTCTCTGGCCGCCGCCGAGGGGGCGGCCGTGGTTCTGGCGACCACCTACGTCGAAGAGGCGCAGCGAGCCGCTTCGGTGCTGCTCCTCGAGAATGGCCGGGTTCTCGCGTCCGGGCCGCCGGCCGACATCGTGGAGGGGCTGCCCGGTGAGGTTCGATCCCTGTCTTCTCGGCCGCCGGCCGGCGAAGCAGCCCGATCCTGGCGACGTGGCCGCAGCTGGCGCCTGTGGTCCCCTGAGCGCGAACCCTCCCAGGTCGACGAGGGCGAGCCGGTCGTGCCCGACCTCAACGACGCCGTGGTGGTTGCTTCGCTGCGGCGGGACCTCGCCGAGCCCTCCGGCGCCGAATGACTGTCCTGGCACGTGCCTGCGCCGTCAGCCGGAGCTTCGGGTCGTTCCTCGCCGTCGACCGGGTGGACCTCGAAGTCGAACAAGGGGAGGTGGTCGGGCTTCTCGGGGCCAACGGGGCCGGCAAGACGACGGTGATCCGGCTCCTGCTGGGGCTCCTCGCCCCCAACCTCGGGGAGGTAGCGCTATTCGGCGAGCCACCTTCTGCGAGGACCCGGCGACGCTTGGGATACGTGCCTCAGGGCCTGGGGCTCTACGACGACCTCACTCCGGCCGAGAACCTGCACTTCGCCCGATCCGTCTTCGGGACGAACATCGGTGGGCAAGATGTCGTGGTCGCCGACTCGCGCCTCACAGTGGGCGAGCTTCCCCTCGGGCGCCAACGTCAGGCCGCCTTCACCGAGGCACTCGACCACGATCCAGATCTTCTGGTCCTCGACGAACCCACCTCGGGCGTGAGCCCGCTCGCCGCCGCGCGGCTGTGGGAGACGATCCGCGACGCCACCGACGCCGGGGCCGGGGCGCTCGTGACCACCCACAACCTCGAAGAAGCTGAGCAGTGCGACCGCCTCGTCGTCATGGCCGGGGGACGGGTCGTCGCCGCCGGAACGGTCGACCACATCGTGGGAAGAGCCCGCTCGGTTGTCGTCGATGCCGACGAGTGGACTGCTGCCTTTGCCGCGCTACAGCGGGCCGGGATTCGCGCCGCCCTTGTCGGAACGACCCTTCGGATCCCCTCGTCGACGGCCACGGTCGTCCGAGGCGCGCTCGGCGGGATCGGCGCCCGTCTCCAGGAAGTCCCGGCCACCTTGGAAGAGCGCTTCCTCGAGCTCGTGGCACCCAGTGCGGGCGGCAGCGACACATGAGCCCGCGGACCGGGCGGCGAGCAGGCGAGAGTGGCACCAGGGAAGCCGTCCTCGAGGCGGCCAGGGAACGGTTCGCCGATCTGGGTTATGACGGAGCCACCATCCGGGCCATCGCCGCCGACGCCGGTGTCGACTCTGCCCTCGTCCACCACTTCTACGGGACGAAGGAGCAGCTGTTTGCCGAGGCGGTCGGCTTCCCCGCCGTGCCGAGCGAAGTTCTGGCCAAGGTGATGGAAGGGGGTCTCACCAAGCTCGGCGACTCCGTCATTCGCTCCATACTCACGCTGTGGGAGACCGACGATGGCGCCGAGAGGATCGCTGCCCTGCTGCGCTCGGCGGTGGCAAACGAATCGGCGATGAGGATGCTCCGCGAATTCCTCACTTCCGCCATCCTGCGTGTCGTCGCCATCCGGCTCGAGGTTGCTGATGCCGAGTTCCGTGCATCGCTGGTCGCCAGCCAGCTCCTCGGGCTGGCCATGGCACGCTACGTGTTCCAACTCCGGCCGCTGGCTTCCGCTTCCCTGGAAGAAATCGCCAACGCCATCGCGCCGACCCTTCAGCGGTATCTCACCGGGCGGATCAGTTCGGCGTAAATCGGCAGTCGAGGCACCTTGCCCGCCTGTACCAGCTCACCGAGCGCCATGATCAGCACCTCGGTGCGATCGACGGCGAAGGAGGGGATCACGACCGTACTGCCGTGACGCGCCGTCTGCACGATCGCGTCAACCATCCGCTCGAGCGCCCCGGCGGCTGGCTCGTGGACGCGGTTGCCGTAGGTGGACTCGACGACGATGACGTCGGCCGACGACGGCGTCGCCGGGGATGCAGGATCGGATGGTGCGGCCGTCCGACATCGCCGCTGAAGAAGAGGCTCCGAGGATCCCCCCATCGACGGTGACGTCGGCGCTCGCTGAGCCCGCGATGTGCCCGGCCGACAGGAGCTCGGCGTAGATGCCCGGTGCCGCTTCGACGGGCGTCTCGCATGCGACGGGGCGGAACAGATCGAGCGCGGCCGCCGCGTCGTCTCTCGTGTAGAGGCAGAGCGCGCCGATGCTTGGAGAAGCCCTTCGCGTTGGCATAGGCGGCCTCCTCCTCCTGCGGGTGGGCGGCGTCCAGCAGTACGATCCCGGCCAGTTCGGCGGTCATCGACGTGGACACGATCGCCCCCGAGAAGCCTTCCCGAACGAGAGCCGGGAGATAGCCGCAGTGATCCACGTGGGCGTGGGTGAGGACCACGGCGTCGATCGACGACGGATCAACGGGGAACTAGGCCCAGTTTCGCTGCCGCTGGGCGCGCAGGCCTTGGAACAGTCCGCAGTCCACGAGGATCCGTCCGGTGCCCGTCTCGAGCAGGAACCGGCTGCCCGTGACGGTGCCGGCGGCACCGAAGAACGACAGGACCGGGGGTGTCCCATCCCGACAGCCTGAGAGGTCGCCGAGCCATTGAGGTGGGCCAGGAAAACCTCGGTCGCAAGGGAACGTCGGGGCCGAGAAGCCGGCCTCCAGAAAGATTCAAGGGGGACCTTTTACCCTGGCTCGCGTTCGGATGGAGAGCCAAGAGTTAGGTGTGAAGTGCACGCGGTCACGGCTCGTGTTGGACTTGTCGGTGGTTCGTCACCAGTACGCTCGTCTGACGCAGTCACTGAGAGACGCGGAAATTCACTTTGCAGTAAAGTGCCTCCCAGAGGCGCGCGTACTCGCGGCATTGGCTGAGATGGGTTGCGACTTCGAGGTCGCCTCTGCAGGCGAGATCCAGCTGCTGCTCGATGCCGACCTTTTGAGGGATTCGGTTATCTTTAGCGCGCCGATCAAACCTTCAAGCGAGATCGCTTTCGCTCGAGACTCAGGAATCCGGCGGTTTGTGGCCGATTCCTCTGAGGAGATCGAGAAGATCGCCACCACGGCGCCCAATAGCGAAATTCTCCTGAGGCTTGGTGTGGATGCCTCTGGAAGCCTTATGCCACTTTCGGAAAAGTTTGGGCTTGAAGCGGACGCCGCTGTCACGCTTGGGGCTCGAGCAGTCGAACTAGGGCTGACCCTTGCCGGAATGAGTTTCCACGTCGGCTCGCAGGCAGAAGACGTAGCTGTCTGGGCGAAGGCGTTCGACGTGGTCGGTTTCACGATGGAACGGCTTGCAGAGCGAGGTCGATTCATCGAACAGGTCGACATTGGTGGGGGCATGCCCGCTCCTTATCATCCTGGGGTTCCCAGTCTGGAGGAAGTCGGTGCAGTCATAGAAGAGGCGCGTCGTTGTCTTCCATACCCGATACGCCTCTTGGCAGAGCCTGGTCGCTGCTTGGTTGCAACCGCAGGCAAGCTTTATGCCAACGTGGTTGGGACAGCAATGCGACGTGGGGTGCGTTGGATCTACGTCAACACGGGTGTGTACCATGGCCTTGCCGAATCCAACCCAGGAATAGGTGGCCTGTCCTTCCCTGTGACCGCCATCACGTCCGATCGTGCCGCACGTGACTCTGTCCAAAGCACCATTGCTGGCTACAGCTGTGACGGTACCGACGTGATCGCCCGAGACGTAGCGCTACCGAGTTGCCTCAGGAGTGGTGACACCCTCGTCTTCGAGGATGCGGGCGCATACTCGCTGAGCTACGTGACCAACTTCTGCGGGATTAGCGGTCCCAAGGTCGAGATTGTCGATGGAGGGTCGGCCCTTCCTTCAAACTTATGACGTGTGGCTCTAACGCCTGAGCCAAGGTTGGCTCGCCGAGGTCGTTCAACTCGTATCGTGCCCGTCGTAAGGGCTGCCGCAATCGGATGAGTCGGCCCAAGTCGAATGGCGTCCCGCACACCACCACGTCACAGTCGACGTTTTGAATCGTCGCCTCAAGATCTCGAATCTGCTGGGCTGAGTAACCCATGGCGGGAACAACCCGCCCGATCCGGGGAAAGCTTTCGAAGACATCCACGAGGGATCCCACTGCAAACGGACGGGGATCAACGATGTCGGCACGCTGTGCCCTGGCGGCAACGGTTCCGGCCCCGAACGCGGCGCCTCCGTGCGTGAGACTCGGACCGTCTTCGACCACTAGGACCCGTGCACCTTCGAGGCTGGGGCCGGGATCGAGGACGACCGGTGAGGCCGCATGTACCACCACTGCCGTCTGGTTGATCTTCCGGATGTTCTCTTCGATGGTCAGCACGTCGTGGTGGTCTGCACTGTCGACCTTGTTGATCACGATGATGTCGGCTAGCCGAACGTTGACTTCAGCCGGATAGTACGCAACCTCATGACCCGGGCGCAGTGCATCGGCGACCGTGATGTGGACATTGGGCACGAAGAACGGTGTGTCGTTGTTGCCGCCATCCCACACTATGACGTCTGATTCGGCCTCGGCATGTTCGAGGATTTCTCGGTAGTCGACTCCGGAGTACACGAGCAATCCACGTCTCACCGGTTCCTCGTACTCTTCCCGCTCCTCGATCGTCGGCTCTGCACGATCTATATCGGACAATGTCGCAAAACGCTGGCATCGCATTTTCTCGAGATCCCCATATGGCATGGGGTGACGAACCAAGGCCACCGTGAAGCCCGCTTCTCTGAACAGAGACGAGACATACCGGCTTGTCTGGCTCTTGCCGGAACCAGTACGAACAGCACACACCGCGATCACCGGCACATCCGCTCTCAGGGCGGTCCTCGAGGGATTGAGGAGTTGGAAGTCAGCGCCAGCACTCACCACGACTGAGGCTTTGTGCATGACGTCTTCGTAGGAGAGATCCGAGTAGGCGAGGATCACTTGGTCGACTTCATCACGGCGGATGATCTCGGGTAGTTCAGCCTCGGGGTAGATCTGGATGCCTTGCGGGTAGCGGGACCCTGCCAGGGAAGCAGGGTATATCCGGTGATCGATCCCAGGAATCTGGCTTGCGGTGAACGCTACTACCGTGATATCGGGATTGTCCCGAAAGGCCACGTTGAAATCGTGAAAATCGCGGCCGGCGGCACCCATGATCACAATTCGACGCATCAAGCCACATCCAGTCGCTCAGGAATGGGGCGCGAAGGAACAGTTTCCTGGCGCGCTGTGCATCCTGGTAAATCAGGGGCCGATGCCACGCATCAAGGCCTCTGCATCAGCGCGGGCAGGACAACTCGGGGTGCACTCGGTCGCAAAGTGCGATGTGAACAAACTTTGCCCCTGGAAGCACCTGCAGCGCTGAGTAACCTCCCCGCTGGCGATGGCCAACCTTCCCACGATGAAATCACGCCGAGCTCCTTGGCTCCGATTGTCACGCAGATCATTCCATACGCGCCTGACCGTTTCGTAAGTTCTTTCGAACGTGGAATGGACTGACTTTTGGTTGCAAGACCCTCGAGCAGGAGCCTGTTCATGGACCACGGAGCCGGCGGATCGAATACTCTCCCTGACTGACAAGCCTTCGCCGCCCTGCCCGCCCCGCCGCCAGCCAGCAACTTTGCGTCGGCGAGGAGGGTTTGGGGGACCTTCGACCCTGGAGCGCCATGAGTACCGCATACATAGCTGCAGAGAGTCGAACTCTCCTTCTGCGGGAGGCATGTCAGTGAGGCTTGTGGTTGCCTTCGGGGGCAACGCCCTGCTCCGGCGCTCGGAACCACCGGATGCCGAGCATCAGCTTCACAATGTCGCCATCGCCATCGAGGACCTCGTCGCCTTGGCGGCTCACCATCAGCTGGTCGTAACGCACGGCAACGGCCCTCAGGTCGGCCTCCTGGCCCTCCAGGCTGCGGCGTACTCGGACGTGGCACCGTATCCACTGGACATGCTTGGGGCCGAGTCCGAGGGCCTCGTAGGTTACGTTCTCGAGCAGGCATTGGGGTCTCGACTCCCAGACCAGAAGATCGCCACCCTACTGACCCAGGTGGAGGTGGCCGGCGATGACCCGGCGTTCTATATGCCGACCAAGCCCATCGGACCAACATATGCCTTTCAGGAAGCTGAGCGGTTGCGCCGTGAGCGCGGGTGGTCCTTTGTCCGGGATACCTCGGGAATGCGACGCGTCGTTGCTTCCCCCACTCCTCTGCGCATCAGAGAGTTAGCCGTGATCCAACTGCTCGTCGATGCTGGCGTCATCGTGATCTGCGCGGGTGGTGGTGGTATTCCCGTGGTCATCGACGCATATGGATGGGTCAAGGGAGTTGAAGCGGTCATCGACAAAGACCTGTCGGCTGCTCTCCTGGCCGAGGAGCTCGGTGCAGATGGCCTCTTGATGCTCACCGACGTTGATGGCATCTATGAACATTGGGGCTCACCGGGATCGAGACGACTCGTATGTGCCCCTCCTGTCGCTATTTCGCCGCTCGGCCTACCAGCGGGAAGTATGGGTCCGAAAGCAGAGGCAGCATCCCGGTTCGCGAGTAGAACGGGGCATTGTGCCTATATCGGCGCGCTTGGACATGGCGTGGAGATCCTCGGAGGCCAAGCGGGAACGTGCATCGATCAATCAGTGGGTGCGGCCGTGTGGAGCGGGTGCTCAGAATGCTGAGAGCGTGAAGCCGATGATCTTGGAGTCCTGTCAACAGCACCTGGATCTTCGACGCGGATCGTATGGATCCTCACC
Organism: Acidimicrobiales bacterium; assembly: GCA_035319705.1. GTDB lineage: Bacteria > Actinomycetota > Acidimicrobiia > Acidimicrobiales > UBA8190 > UBA8190. Next base: position 15,766 of record DATHCF010000099.1, read on the forward strand.
AGGCGTGGCCGGCGGAGGCTGGCGTCCGTACTACGGGCTTGATCTCGATCCGAGCTCCGAGATCTTTGTCCTCGTGCTCAACCCAGAGGGGACGCGCCTTGTTCGTTCCTGGAGGCGTCTCGAGACAGGCCGTGCCCTTTACGACAATGCGCACACCATGGAGCTCTCTGCCGAGGACGTCAGGGCCACGTCCTCTGTCTGACTCGCACCAGAAGGTTGGGCACAGATCACAGCACAAGGACTGCATACCCGTTCATCGCTCCATTCCCGGCGCCAATCCACAGGAACGCAATGAGGTCCCCTTCGTGCACTCGCCCCGAGCGTCGGTCCTCGTCGAGCAGGATGAGGGTGCTCGCTGCCGAGGTATTGCCGTAGTAGTCGACCCCTATCGGGACTCGCTCGAGGGGCAGCCCCAGCATGTTCGCCGCTTGACGGACGACCACGCCATTTGCCTGATGGAGATACCAGCGGGCGACGGCGTCGGCCGCAAAGTCTCCTCCCACTGCGGGCTTGATGGCGGTGGGCCAGTCCTCTTTCAGCATCTCGAAGTTGCGTGTCATGAGCGGGACGAAGACCTCTGCCACCTTGACGCCGTCCATCAGAAAGACGTTGTCGGCGACGTTGTCGGGCGAGGTGTGATTGAGACAGCCACCTGCCGGATAGGTGACGAGCGCCACTTCTGGATCGGTTTCGTAACGGGCCGAGAGCAGCCCCCGGACCCGATCATCGGGGTGGCGGCGGGCCGATCCGAACACCAGTGCGCCGGCTCCGTCGGCGAACATTAGGGGGGCGAGCCAACCCATGCCGCTCGGGTGCTTGTAGTAGTAGTCGTGGACCTCGGGCCCGAAATAGCCCGAGGGGCAGTTGCTGGCCACCACCAGGGCCGTGGCCGGTGCCTCGCAGACGAGGGAGGCGGCGGCCGTGCGAAAGGCGGGAGCCAGACCGGCACAGCCCAAGTTGTGGTGGACCAACTCCACGTCGCGTCGCAGACCGAGCTCGTTGACCAGGTAGCGGAAGTGGTCCTGGCACATGATTGTGTCGGGGGTCGAGGTGACGTGCACGAACAGATCGACCTCTCCTGGGGCGATCGCCGCGTCCTCGAGGGCCGAGCGCGCCGCTCGCAGCGCCAGATCCCCGTCGTAGAGTCCGCCGTCGGCTCGGCTACGCTTGCGCCGCCCGCCGAACTCGTAATCCAGCCGGCGCTCGTGGATGGAGAGATGGCGCACGACCCATTCGGGCTCGAGCAACCTCCCGTCCGGGCGAGCGGGACGGAGATAGCGAAGGATCTCTTCGTTGCTCACCCGGTGCTCAGGCAGATACGAGCCGACGCCACGGACCGACACCGTCACCTCTGAGCCCAGCGTGGGAATGAGGGAATGGTGCATCGACCCTCCGATCCTGGGCTTGCTCAACTGGCTCCCCGACGGGTGCTCGCCGAGCTCAGCCAAGGACGGATCGGGCCTCGTGGGAAGAGTCGGAGGTCCCAATGGCCGGGATCGAGAAGCGGTCGAAGTAACACTCGAACCGCAGCAGTGATCCATTGTTGGAATGGATACGAAGGCGACGGGTGATCGGCGGTTCACCTACAGGCGTCACTCCTCCCTGGGAGGGACTTTGGTGGGCACAGACGAGGACCAACGGCCCGTGTCCGGGCCCTGTGCCGGGGGCATCTTGAGGCCCGGACAATGAGAGGCGACCCGCCCGGTTCCTCTTCGTCTGGGGCGGCTCCTGGACGAACCCCTCCTTCTCCAGGAGTCGCGCCGTCGCAACGGCTGGGCCTGCATGAGCGTCCGCTGAGCAGCAAATGTTGGTGATGCTCGTCCCAACCGAGGTCATCAGTCGAATCGTGGCGGCCTGGCTCTTGGCTGGCGTCGGTAACCAAAGGTGACTGTGCCGTCACTTCTCGTCGGGACAGTTCTTGTGCACCTGGCAACACTGTCCAAAGGTGGAAGACCATAGTGACCTTCGGCTCCAGGGCCCACTTTGTCGTCGATGCACCGTTCCTGCGTGCCGCAGCCCTTTGGGGATGACAACGTCCTGGAATTGAACGAGCCGCTACTTTCTCTCGATCGGGCTGACATCGTCGTGCTGCTGCACAGAGCAGCGCGCCAGCTCGTGTGCCTCGAGCACAGGCTGCTGGGGGCGGGAATGGAGAGCTTCGGCGTGGCCTAGGCGTCGCGGGCAGTGCATTTGGCCCTCGTGGAGCTGGAGCTCGCACGGTGACCAGGCCGACGGAGCCGGTCATGAGGCCGAAAGCAAGCTACGACGATCCCATGGCGAACTCCCATCCTCCTCCCAATAATTCTGAGGACTCGCAGTGAGAATCCGCTTACGAGGGCGAGCTGTGAGAACCGAGGGGAGGGCGTCGGCGCTAGAAGAGGAAGAAATTTCTGGCGCCCTCGGCAGGACTCGAACCTGCGCACCCGGCTCCGGAGGCCGGTGCTCTATCCACTGAGCTACGAGGGCAAGTCGAACCCGCTCGACCGCTGGATCTCTCCAACCAGGAGTCGGCCAGCGGGGGCCGGCGGCGCCGCAGCGCACCGTGGAGAACGACGGTGCTGACCGTCATGGTACCCCCCGGCTCTGCCGCCCCGGACTGCCACCAAGGCGACCGACCTGCGACCAGTACGCTCTGGCGGAATGGCGGGGGACCAGCACACCCTCACGTCTCCCGAAGAAGGCCCACTCGAGCAGAGCCTGCTGCCCGACAACGCCACGGTGGACGGTGCCGGAAGGCTGTCGGTGGCCGGCGTGGACCTCCTCGGGATGGCCGAGCGTTTCGGCACGCCGCTGTTCGTCTACGACGAAGAGCACATCCGTGCCCGGTGCCGTCAGGCCGTCACCGCCTGGGGCGACGGAGTCGCCTATGCCACCAAGGCGTTTCTGTGCACGGCCATGGCCCGCCTCGCCCACGAAGAAGGCATGTGCCTCGACGTCTCGACCGGCGGCGAGCTGCACGTGGCCCGGGCCGCCGGAGTCCCCCCAGAACGCCTGGTGCTCCACGGGAACAACAAGAGTGAGGAGGAGCTGGCCACCGCCGTGTCCGCCGGGGTGGGCCGGATCGTGGTCGACTCCTTCGACGAGATCGAGCGCCTTCGCGGGCTCGTTGGTTCGGGCGCGGGAGGTGGTCGCCACGCCCGCGGCTCGATCCAGATATTGCTGCGGGTGACCCCCGGGATCGAAGCCCACACCCATGAGTTCGTCCGCACCGGACACGACGACACGAAGTTCGGGTTCTCGCTGTCCGCCGGCGCCGCCGAGCAGGCGGTGGAGGAGTTGCGCGCCGTCGCCGGGCTGCAGCTCGTGGGCATCCATGCCCACATCGGCAGCCAGGTCTTCCGAGCCGCCTCCTTCGCCGAGGAGGCGCGCATCCTCGGCAAGTTCGCCGTCCCGCTCGAGCTTGGGGAGCTGAATGTCGGCGGTGGGCTCGGGGTGCCGTATGTGGCCGGCGAGTCAGCACCGACGATGGCCGAGTGGGCGGGGGCGGTCAGGGCCGCCTGCCGGGAGGTGGGTCTCCCCGAGTCGACCCGCATTACCGCCGAGCCGGGGCGGGCCATTGTGGCCGCCGCCGGCATCACCCTGTACCGGGTGGGGACCATCAAGGAGATCCCCGGTGTGCGTACTTTCGTGGCAGTGGATGGTGGGATGAGCGACAACCCCCGGCCGTCGCTGTACGGGAGCGGCTACGAAGCGTTCCTGCCCCGGGCTACCGACGCGCACCGCCCGTTGGCGGCGCGGGTGGTGGGCAAGCACTGCGAGTCGGGGGACGTCGTGGTGGGGGACGCTCGGCTCCCCGCCGACCTGTGCGTGGGCGACGTGCTGGCGACCCCGGTCACGGGCGCTTACGGCTACTCGATGGCATCCAATTACAACAAGGTGCCCCGGCCGGCGGTGGTGTTCGTAGCCGAGGGCCACGCTCGCGTGGTCGTACGCCGCGAGACCATGGACGACTTGACCCGTCTCGACGGCTGACTCCCGGCGCCGGCGGGGCGTGGCGGCTGCGACAAATTCGTGCAACCGCCGCGCCGACATCGCCACCCGAGCTCCACTCGAGAGCCGGAAAGCCACCAATAGAGCCGGAAAGCCGCCAATAGGAACGGAATTGGCGGTGCCGGGCGATAGCCTCGATCGATGGCGAATCGGCGTGCTCCAGCCGGCGATCAGGATTCGGCCGGCGCGCCGGGAGGCGAACCGGTGCGCGTGGCGGTGCTCGGCGCCGGCAACGTGGGAGGGGCGCTCGTCTCGGTGCTGCTCGAGGACGCCGAGGGGATCGAGGCCCGTTCGGGCATCCGCCTGTCGTTGGCCGGGGTGGCGGTGGGCGACCCGTCGAAGCCGCGGCCCCACGTACCGCAGGCTCTTGTCACCGGCGACGCCAAGGCTCTGGTGGAGGACCCCGACGTGGACGTGGTGGTCGAGCTCATCGGCGGGCTCGAGCCCGCCGGCAGCCTGATACGTGCCGCCCTGGCATCCGGCAAGCCGGTGGTGACGGCCAACAAAGCGCTGCTGGCGGCAGAGGGCGCTTCCCTCGGCGACATGGCGGCGCAGGCCGGAGTCGACCTCCTCTACGAGGCGGCGGTGGCCGGTGCCATCCCCATCATCCGGCCACTGCGCGACTCGCTGGCCGGGGAACCCGTGCGCCGGGTCATGGGCATCGTGAACGGCACCACCAATTTCATCCTGACCCGCATGTCGGAAGGGGGTCTGGGCTACGAGCAGGCACTGGCCGAGGCCCAGCAGCTCGGATACGCCGAGCGCGACCCCACCGCCGAC
>DATHCF010000100.1:0-10307 GCA_035319705.1 Acidimicrobiales bacterium
GTCGTCTTGCCGGCGCCGTTGGGGCCGATGAGGCCGAGGGCCTCACCCTGACGGAGGTCGAAGCTCACGTCTTCGACGGCGCTGATCCCCCCGAAGGTCTTGGTGAGGCCCTGAACCCGCAGGGCGACGGGACGCTGCGCCAACGCGGCCTGCCGTCCGTTCAGCTCCGGCTCGGCGGGGCGGGGCGCCGAGAGGTCGATCGTGCTCATCTCGCCGTTCCCGCTCGCCGCCGCTCCCTGCAGGAAGACCGAGCGCAGGAGATCGGTCCGCTCGAGGAGCTCCGGCGCCGGTCCTTGGAAGCGGATCTCGCCCTTCTCCATGAAATAGGCACGGTCGGCGATAGTGAGGGCGACGTTCACCGACTGCTCGACGAGGAGGATGGTGCAGCCCTGAGCGTGGATGGCGCGGACGATGTCGAGGAGCTGCTCGACGTCGGTCGGCGCCAGTCCGAGGGAGAGCTCGTCGATGATGAGCAGCCTCGGCTTGGCCACGAAGGCCATGCCCAACCCGAGCTGCTGTTGCTCGCCCCCCGAGAGGTTGCCCGCCATGTGGTCCCAACGCTCTCGGAGACGCGGGAACATCTGGAGGACGCGATCGGTGCGGGCCCGAACCTCTTCCTCGCTCTCCTTGGCGAAGAGCCAGCCGGCCGCCTTGAAGTGCTCTGCCACCGTCAAGGTGGGGAAGACGGCTCTGCCTCCGGGGACCTGGATGATCCCGAGCTCCGCCCGCTCCACCGCGCTGATGCGGGTGATGTCCCGGCCGTCGAAGACGATCGTGCCCTCCACAGGGATGACCAGCCCCGACACGGCCCGAAGCAGTGTGGACTTCCCTGCCCCGTTGGTACCGAGCAGCGCCACGATCTCGCCCTGGGCCACGTCCATGTCCACTCCGAAGAGGACGCGCACGTCGCCGTAGGCCACGTGCACCCCGCGGCACGAGAGGATGACCGGGCTTTCCACCGACGCACCGACGCCACGAGCTGGTGGAGCAGCGGGGGCGGCGGGAATTACCGAGGTGGCCGGGGTGGCGGGAGCCACCGGGGCGCCAGGTGTCGCTGACGGGGCGAAAGCCCAGCCGAAATCGGCAGGTGCCACTGACGGGGCGGAAGCCCGGCCGAGATCGGCAGGCGTCGCTGGCGGGGCCGGCGCCGCTGGCGCGGGCGCAGCTGCCGTGGGGGGAGCGGCAGGCCCGGTGGGGGCAGCCGGAGCGCCCGGCGGGGTTGGAGCGGGCGCGGGCGCAACCGGAGCGGGCGTCGCCGGAGGGGCAGAACCCGCAGGACGAGGGGGAGCCGACGGAGTCGGCGCCGACCCGGCGGACGAGGCGGACCGACGGGAGTAGTGGAGGTCGAAGACGAACCCGAAGAGCAGGCCGGCCGCGGCCAGGCCCACGGCGACGGCGATGGCGATCATGCCTCGGCTGCCTGGTCGAGCACGGTCGCCATGGCCGGCAGTGGCGTGGGAATCGCCCGGTCGGCGATCAGAGAGGGAACCTCGATGTGGTGCCGGTCGGCCACCTTCCGCAGCAGGTTGTCGCGCATCTGGAAGCCCGCCTCCGCCGAGCCCGACGGGTAGAAGTAGGCGTTGATGATGAGCAGGGGGCCGGTGAGCAAAAGCGGCATCACCGACGTGAAGGTGGCCGAATGGAACAGGTCGTACAGGCGCGGTCCGAACACGACCGACGCCTCCAGGGCCATGGCGCCGAACACGCCGAAGGACACCGAGGTCATGCCGGCCAGCGCCACGGCCAGGAAGACGGTCATGCTGGCCTCGATGTCGTAGGTACCGGGGACCACGTTCTGCTGGGCGTAGTCCATGAGGACCCCCGCCACCCCGGCCATGGCCCCCGACACGGCGAAGGCGGCCAGGCGCGCCCGGGCGGGGTTCACCCCGAAGGCGGTCACGGCCCGCTGGTTGTCGCGCTGGGCGATGAGCACCCGACCCGAGCGGTTCCTGCGGAAGGAGTACGCCGCCAGCATCACGACGGCCAGCAACACGACGCAGAGGTTGTAGTAGGCCCGGTTGCTGGCCAGGTTGATCTTGCCGTAGAGCATCGGCGGGTTGAGGTGTGCGGAAAGGCCGGACGGCAGGATGTGGGCGCCGATCCAGTAGTGCGAGTTGAGCAGGTAGTTGGGCACCGCGTATCCGAAGGCCAAGGTAGTGACGGCCAGGTACAGCCCCTGGATGCGGAGGGCGGGGAGTCCGATGACGATGGCGGTCACCACGCCCGTGGCGATCCCCACCGCCAGAGCGGCGAAGAAGTCGATGTTGTGGTTGGCCACCAGCCCGCCGGCCACTCCGGCCGCCATGCCCACGATGGCGAACTGCCCCAGGCTGATCTGCCCCGCCCAGCCGGTGAGCACCACCAGCGACACGGCGACGATCCCGTAGATGGGGAGCTGGATGAGGTAGGTGAGATTGGACGACCCGGCGATGTAGGGCAGCGCCACCATCAGCCCGGCGCCGGCCAGCGGCAGTGCCCACCGGGCCGTGGCCACCTCGGGCAGCGCCCGCAGCTCGGCGGGGATGGGACGGTACTGCTTGACCGTCTGCCAGGTGCCCTCCCCGGCCTCCAGCGCCCTGATGCTGCGCTTGGGCTGGGTCAGAAGCGCCACCAGGATGATGATCACCATGATCGACGAGGCGATGCTGGTGTCGCCGGAGCTCGCCACACTCGAGCTGATGATCACCCCGATGCCCATGCCGGCCGCCAGGGTCAGCCCGAATCGCTCCATGCGGGCCACCACGGCGGCGGCGAGCGCGTAGAGCAGGGTGTCGAAGCCGAGCGTGGCGTCGCTCGGAGCGCCGATGAGCGGCGCCTGCACGAAGATGGCCAGGGCCGAGAGCAGGCCGGCCAGTGCCCAGGCGGCGATGCTCACCCGTCGCACCGGGATGCCCAACAGCGAGGCCCGGTCGGCGTTGTCGGCCGACGCTCGCAGGGCGATGCCCAGGCGGCTGTAGCGGAGGAATCCGGCCAACCCGGCGGTCAACGCCACCACGACCACCAGGGCGGCCAGCTCGTTGCCGGTCACCACCGGCTGGCCCCTTCCGTTGTGCCATACGAGCCCCTGCCAGGGGGTCGGCACCAGTCCCCCTTCGCTCTGGGCGCTCTGGCCGAACCAGACGGGGATGAAGAAGCCGAGCACGGCGAAGCTCTGTGCCACCGCGATGGTGATCACGGTGGCGATGAGTCGCGGCGACTTGTCGAACCAGCGCATCACCAGGATGTCGGTGAGGGCGCCGAGGATGGGGCCGCCTACGAGCACGATGGGGATGACGACCGCGTAGTTCACGTGGTCGACGATCACCAGCGACAGGGCCACGATGGCCGGGATGGCGCCGACCGCCCCAGCCGCGAAGTTGATGATGCGAGCCGTCCGGTAGATGAGCACCAGCCCGACGCCGATGATCCCGTAGAGCGATCCCAGGGCAAGCCCCTCCACGAAGTTGGGGGCGGAGGTGTGGAAGACGAGCTCCATGGCGGCGATGAAGATCGCCGTGCCGGCCAGCCACCGGCCGATGCGTGCCCACGGGGCCGGGCCGCGGACCGCCTCCAGTGCACGCCGCAGCGGGTGGGGGAGGACGAGGGCGCTCACGAGCTTCGGGTCGCCGGCACCGGCGGCTCCTGCATCTTGGGGTACTGGCCCGGGAGGTAGCGCGACCCCTCGATGCTCACGAAGGTCCCCGGCTTTCCGTTGTAGGGCGACGGTTCGTTCCGGTCCCAGTAGACGACCCGGGCGTCGATGGTCCAGTCGTAGCTTCCCTTGGAGAACCCGACCTCGGTGTGGCCGGTCGACCCCCCACCGATGGTCCCCATCGACGGCGCTGCCGCCGCCATTCGGGCCGGGGTGAGGTCCGGGCCGGTGTTCTCGATGAGGCTCGCCAACATGTTCCACTCCTCCCAGTCCCCGGTTGCCGAGTAGGCCTGCAACGGCAGGTTCGTCCCGCCGCCCAGCGCGTACACCTTGGGACCGGCTTCGGTGTCGGGGGGGCCGAGTGCGTCGGTCGAGGTGATGCCGAATTCGTCGTCGATCTCGCAGCCGACCGACGGCGACGGACAACCGATGGCGTAGCCGCCTGGGGTGGTGTCGTCCTGCTGTGCCACGGCGTCGACTCCCATCCCCTGGACGTCGGCCAGGAGGTTCTCCGGCCAGTAGTTGCTGATGGCCTCGCCCTCGTACAGCAGCTCGGGTGCCACCGGGTCGCAGATGCACAGCACGTCGGTGGCCGGGTTGCTGGAGGAGTCGAGGGCGTTGATCCCAGCGTCGATCTGCTGGGCGGCGGTGTTGATGTCCTGGGAATAGAAGTAGTGGTGGGTAGCCACGCTTGCGCCGTCACCGCAGTCGTGGTCGAGCGCGGGGACCAGCACGTCGGTGACGGTGTTCTCGTTGTCGGGGTCGTTGGTGGAGATGACACCGAGGACGCGCTTATGGCTGTTGAAGTCCTGGGCCCGGTTGTTGTCCGGGGCGAAGCTCACCACCCGGCTCGAGTCCTTGCTCGAGAGCTGGTTGCACCAGAATTGGGCGAAGGCCGTTTCGATGTGCGTCGAGCTCTCCCCGGCGTCCCAGACGTATGGAGCATTCGCCTGGGCGAAGGCGTCGCTGAAGCCTGCGCCTCCGAAGGCCACTGTATGGTCGTGAGCCAGCTGGGCGAAGCAGGCCGAGCACAGCGTGGTACCCCAGTAGACGGCGTAGGGGTGGATGGTGTCGACGATCGAGTCCATCTGGGCGAGCAGACACGAGTAGTCCGGCGGCACCGTGGTGCAGGTGGCCTCGTAGGGGACGACGACGAGCTTGCGTCCCCACAGCACGTAGTGCGAGTTGATGAAAGTCTCGAATGCGTGGTCGACCTCCTGGGACTGCTGGTAGCTCTCGAAGAGTCCCTCGGATTTCAAGATGGCGTCGACGAGGGCCCCGGAGTCGGTGTAGTAGTCGACCACGGTCACCGTCTTGGACGTCACCCCTTGATACGTGCTTCCGCCGTTCGAGTAGCTCCCGCCGATCGTTCCGGCCGTGCAAGGCGGCGCGTAGTAGTCGATGGACGTCGAGAACTCGCGGCCCCCCGAGCAGTGCGAGGTGTTGCCCGAGCCCCCGGCCGCCACCACCGGTGTGGTGCCGGCGCCACCCGTCCCCGCCGCCGCATTGGTGTTGGCCGCCGTGGATGGATAGAGGCCGATGATGAGGCCCTGGGCAGCGAGCACAACGGCGAGCGGCAGGTACCGCCGGATCAGGCTCCGTCCCACGTCCCTCCCCGATAGCCACCCTCCGTTAGGGAATGGTGGCCCGGCGTGGCCCGGCCGGGCATCGTCAGAAATGACGATCTCGTCCCCGGCGGGCCGGTTCCTCTGGGCCCCGGACCTGCAGGGGGTCTACGCGGCGGAGGCCTCGAGCGGCCAGCAGGACGCCAGCGCCGGGTCGCCGCCGAAGGCCGGGCATAGCGCCTTATAGGAACACCAGCCGCACAGTGCCGAGGGCCGGGGCCGGAAGTCCTCGTTCTCGCACGCCCGCTCGATGGCGGACCAGATCGCCGCCGTGCGCCGGCGCAGGCCGGAGATGGCCTGATCCGAAGGTTCCGCTTCGATGCACACCGGCTCGCGCAGGTGCAACAGGCGCACCTTGGCCGGACGCCGTCCGAGCACCTCCTCGCAGAGAAGGGCGTAGAACTGCACGCCGGCAAGGCGCTGCTGCTCTTGGTTGACCGGCGGCACTCGCCCCGTCTTGTAGTCGACCACCACCAGCTCGCCGTGGTCGTCCACGTCGAGGCGGTCGATGATGCCGCGCAGCAGTAGGCCGTCGATCGCTGCTTCGAGGGTGAGCTCGACGCCGATGGCCCTGACGCGGTCCGGGTCCTCGAGGCGCAGGTATCCCTCGACCAACGAGGCGGCGTCGGCCACGAAGGCTTGTTGGCCGTCGGCGTCGAGCCCCAAGCCGATCACCTCGTCGGACGACCGCAGCTCCTGCCATGCGATCTCCAGCTCGGCCCGCGCCACCTCGGCGCTGCGGTCGCCGGGCTCGTGGTGCCAGAACAGGCGCTCGAGGGCGCGGTGCACGAGCGTGCCCTTGGTGGCATGCGGGGAGGGAGGTTCCTCCAGCCGGTCGATGGTGCTGAAGCGGAACGCCAAGGCGCAGGACCGAAAGGCGCTCACCTTGGACGGGGACAGGGAACTCGGCAGCGGCAGGCTCACGGCGACAGGGTATGCCGGGGCTGTGTTGCTCCCGGGGGACCCTCACGGAGCGGTCGGGAGAACCGCTCCCCGTGGGCGCCGCCTCCGCCACCTCCTCCGGTCACCCAAGGTCCCCCCGGACCGGTCGGAGGTAGCGCTCGTTCGAGGCTCAGGAGGCCTTTCGGCCCACCAGGCGAGGCGATTTCTTGGGTTCGTGCTCGGCGCAGTACAGCCCGGGGTTGTAGACGGACAGCACAGTCCCGCATTCGGGTTCACGGCACCGTCGCCCGCGCTTGTACAGCTTCAAAGATGGACCCCTGCCGTCGAGACTCCACCCCCCGATGGATTCGATCGTCTCTTCCATCACGCACCCCCCATGGAGGACCGTAGGACGGCGCGGTGTTGCCAGGCAGAGAACAAAGACCGTTACTTCACGGTAACGGTGACGCCGATGTCACACTTACTTCGAAGTCGTGCCTGGGGTGGTCGATCGCCGCGGCGTTTCTGATGCACGATCAGCTGAAGGCGCCATCCACACCGCGTGAATCCGCTACCGCAGTTGCCACGCGCCGTGGGTCCTGCAGCGGACCGAAATGGCCGAGCCCGGGCAGCGCCATCTGCTCGACGTCGGCCAGCCGCTCGGCGAACAGCTCCAGAAACGGCGGCCCGAAGGCGTCGGTCTCCGCCCCACAGGCGAGCGTCACCGGGCACGTCACGTCGCCCAACCGTGCATAAGCATCGTGGGAGAAGCCGTGCGCGTAGATGCGTGCTTCGTCCTGGCGGCGACAGCGAAGCCGGATGCCACCGTCGGGGTCGGCTTCGAAGCCGTTGTCCACGTAGGCGGCCAGCACGGCGGGATCGAGTACGTCGAGCGGAGGCCGGCTGGAGAAGTTCTGCAAGGCGGCGTGGCGGTCGCTGAAGCGCTGCCGCCGGCGCAGCGCGCCTTCGGCCAGAGGATTCGACTCGAACGCCGGCTCGAGTGGAACGTCACCGGGATAGATCACGGGTTCGTAACAGAACAGCCCAGCGAAAGTTCCGGGCCGCGACTGCTCGGCGAGCAGAATCGCCGCGCCGCCGCACGAGTGGCCGAAGCCGTAGGGGTGCTCCAGTCCGAGCTGGTCCACCAGGGCGAGCACGTCGTCCGCGAAGCCGGTCCAGGAGAAGTCGTCGCCCCGGGGCCGCGCCGAGGCGCCATGGGCTCGCAGGTCGAGGCCCAGACAGCGCATTCCGCCGTCGACGGCATCGGCCATGGGCCGCAGCGCCGCGGCGCAGAAGCCGGTGGCGTGCACCAGCACCAGCGGCGGGCCGCCACCTCCGAATTCGTAGTAGGCCACCCGGGGGCCACCCGCCGCGGCGACGGTGCCGGTCGGGGAAACCGTCGACAGCGGCCACATAGCGGCCGGCGGGCCGGATACGGAGGGCTCGCCCATCGATGTGGAACCTACCGGCTGTTCGAGTAGACAGGGGAGGTGGAGCACTTCGTCAGTAGCTGGGGATACCCGGCCATCTTCGTACTCACCATGATCGAGGCGGCCTGCATCCCCATCCCCTCGGAGATCACCCTTGGCCTGGGCGGGGCTCTGGCCGGCGGGGCGGTCGTCAGCGGAGGCCACCATCTTCAGCTGGCCGCCGTCATCCTCGTCGCCGTGGCCGGCGAGATGGTCGGTTCCTTCGCCGCCTACATGGTGGGCCGGACCGGCGGACGCTCGCTCGTCGATCGCGTCGGCAGGTACATCCTGTTGAGCCACAAGGACCTCGACCGGACACAACGGTGGTTCGATCGGCGGGGTGACCCCACCGTGCTGTTCGCCCGAATGGTCCCCCTGGCGCGGGCCTTCGTCTCCTTCGCCGCCGGCATCGCCGAGATGAACCCGGTGCGCTTCTGCCTCTACAGCGTGATCGGGATCGCCGCCTGGGTGAGCGCCTTGGCGTCGCTCGGGTACGCGCTGGGCGGCACGTGGCACAAGATAGTGAGCGGCTTCGGCGACGCCACCTACGTGATGGCCGCATTGGCCGCGGTGGGGATCACTCTGGCGGTTGCCCGCCGGGTCCGGGCCGTGCGGGCGGAACGGGCCGTGCCCCTTTCCTGACTACGAAGCGAGCCGCTTCCTGAGGTCCTGAATGTCGGCGTTTATCTGGTCGAACTTGGCTTGCACGGCCGTGAATCCGGCGTCCATGTCGCTTCGCAGCTCGCGTAACCCGGTCCCCAGGTCATCCACCGTCCCGACCATCTCGCCCATCTCGGATCGCATCTCGCCCATCTCGGATCGCATCTCGCCCGTCTCGGATCGCATCTCGCCCATCTCGGATCGCATCTCCGAGAGTTCCGCTCGAACCCCGGCAAAACCTTCCTGGAGCGCCGAAATGGTCCTCTCCATGAACTGGGCCACGCTGCGGGCCAGGTCGGTGAAATCCTGACGCTGCTGGGCGACCGCATCGACGAGCGCAGCAACCGTCTGGGGCAGATTCAGAAGCTCCTCGGTGAGCAGCTCCCGTCGAACGGCGGCGCGAAAGTCGTCGTCCGTGCGCAGGCTGGCAAGGAAACGCTCCCGTTCGGCGTCGTTCATGGATTCCATGGTACTCGTCCTCTTCGAGATCTCCGACGGACCGGAAGGTCGTTGCCGACAGCCCCGAGTTCCTTGCCAACGGTCATGTGCGACACCGTAAGGGCAGGGTGTGTCAGGGCCGCAGACGGCGGGGAGGGAAGGGGCAGAAGGGGTAGCATTCGTGCAGAAGCTCGGGGGATGTTGGGGGGAGGGTTGTGGAACATCCGGGCCAGGTCCTACGGACACGGCGCGAGATCCTGATCGCGGGAATGGCCGGCGCCTTCGGGCTGGCCCTGGCCGCTTGTGGGCCGTCGGTGACGGAAAAGGCGGTGCGCGTCGGCCCGGCCGGCTCCGACATCGGCGCCATCGACCACGTGGTGTTCCTCATGCACGAGAACCGCTCCTTCGACCACTACTACGGAACCTATCCCGGGGTGCGCGGATTCACCGATTCCACGGCGTTGCCGAGCGTGTTCGCCCAGTCGTGGAACGGCGCCGCCGACGGATATGCGGCCAGCAGCTTCCTGCTGCCCTTCCATCTCAACACGCTGACCACCGACGCCGAGTGCACCTTCGACCTGTCGCACGAGTGGAACGCCCAGCACCTGTGCTGGGACCACGGGTCCATGGACGCCTTCGTGGCCACGCACACCTCCGCGCAGTTCGAAGGACCGGGAAGCGGCGTGCTGACCATGGGCTACTACACCCGCCAGGACCTTCCCTACTGGTACAGCCTGGCCGATGCCTTCACCATTTGCGACAACTACCACTGCTCCGTCCTCGGCCCCACCCATCCGAACCGGCTGTACGCCTGGTCCGGCACGCTTGACCCTGCCGGGGAGGAGGGCGGACCGATCCTGGTCACCAATAGCGCATCGTCGTTCATCGGCAGCGCCCGTTGGAAGACCATGCCGGAGGAGCTCGAGTCCAAGGGCGTGTCCTGGAAGGTCTACAACCCTCCGGGATCCGCCTATCAACCCAGCAATCCGATCTCGATGGCCTTGAGCGACAACATCCTGCTTTACTTCCACCAGCACGTGTCCGATCCGTCCTCTCCGCTGTACCAGCGGGCGTTCGGCTCGCTCTTCCCGGCCGACTTCCGCAAGGACATCGCCCGTGACGAATTGCCGTCGGTCTCCTGGGTCATTCCGCCGGTGGGCTACGACGAGCACCCCCCTTCGCCTCCCGCCGCCGGGCAGTGGTTCGTCAACGAGGTCCTCGGCGCCTTGGTCTCAAACCCGAAGGTGTGGGCCAAGACCGTGCTGTTCGTCATGTACGACGAGAACGACGGCTTCTTCGACCACGTCCCGCCCCCGGTACCGGCGGCCGGAACCACCGATGAGTTCGTGAGCGCCGCCAGCCATCCCGCCGCCGAGAACGGCATCAGCGGCCCCATCGGCTTCGGCTTCCGGGTACCGCTTCTCGTGGTGTCCCCCTTCAGCCGAGGGGGATACGTGTGCTCCGACGTGTTCGACCACACCTCCCAGCTGCGCTTTCTGGAAGAGCGCTTCGGCGTGGTGGCGCCCAACCTGTCCGCTTGGCGGCGACGGACGGCGGGGGACCTCACGTCTACTCTGCACGCCACCCGGTCGGACATGTCGG
>DATHCF010000101.1:0-5004 GCA_035319705.1 Acidimicrobiales bacterium
CCGGAACGTCTACGCAGCGTCCGGTGGGGAGATCGAGCACATCCTCGAGGACCTGGAGCACAGCTTCGAGGAGCACCTCCACGATGAGATCACCGAGCTCGGCCACGTCCTGGCCTTAGCAGCGACGAGCTTCGACCCCGATGTCGTCGCCACCAGGATGGCGATCGAGGCCCGGCGGGCTCCTACCAGGATTCACCGTGCCACGTCTGCTCATCCGAAGTCGGCTGTGCTGGCTGCTGCCTACCGCTATCGCGACAGGTTCGCCGACTGGGTCGACACCCACCACGGATGGGTGGAATCGACGTCCCGCTCGCCGCGGGCGCAACAGGTAGAGGAGCTCGAGCACGAGGCCATAGAGGTATCGCCGTCGGTGGGTGACCTCCTCGCAGGCTACGACGGTGTGGTGGACACGTTGGTCGAGGAGCTGGGCTCGGCGAAAGAGGACGCTGGGCGCGCCGAAGCCGCCCACCGGTTGACCGCGGCGATCGTCATCCACGACTCCGTCCTCGGTGGCGTCCTCTGCCCTCTGGTAGCGGCCGTTCCCGGCGGCGCAGACCTCGCTGACCGCCTGCGTCAGGGATGTCGACAGAGAGCCGAGCTACTCATGGCCTGGAAGGCTCTGACCCGTGGCACCTCGACACAGGAGCTGTTTCGGCTGCATCCTGCCGAAGCAAACAGGCTCGTCGAATCGTTGATCGAGAACTTCACCTCAGAAGAGCGTGAGCGGATCCCGCAGGTGGTCGAGCTGGTCGAGCAGCTCCCGGAGGAGAAGTTCCGGAGAAGGACGGCCCCTTTCGCTGATGTGATGTGGCCCTGGCACAGCGAGGGTCCGAGTGTCCTCGCTCTGCGCATGGCCATGTGGGCGAGGTCCTCTCCGACCCGGGTGCATCCGTTGCTGGTGCGACACCCCACCAACAGAGCGCTCAGGTCCGTCTACCACCTCACCGACCATTTCCGTGACTCGTGGCGGGACACGGCGCTTGAGAAGTGGCTCTTCCCACGGCTCCCAGCCCGCCCGTTCAGCCGGGACAAGGTTTCGACGAGCTGAGACAAATGGGTGGGCATTGGACGTGCCGTAATGCGCCACCAGGCCTGAACACCCACCGAGCTTCCGGTCGCCCGGTTTGGCCGGCATACCCTAAGGAGGACCAGTGGCTTGCCCGAAGGGGGACAAATGTCCAAATACCTAGTGGAAGTGGGTTACACGCCAGAAGCGTGGGCTGCAATGAGTCGTGAGCCGCAGAGCGTCATCGATCGGGTGCGACCTTCCGCAGAGGCCCTGGGCGGATCGATCGAGAACTTGTTCTTCTGCTTTGGCGACTATGACCTCGTCGGTATCGTCGACTTTCCTGATAACCGTGCCGCGGCCGCGTGGTCCATGGCTGTGAACAGCGGTGGTGACGTGAGGGCGTTCAAGACAACGACGCTGCTCACCGTCGATGAGGGCCTGCATGCGCTTGGTCAGGCATCGGAAGCTGCCCAGGCCTTCCATCGGCCACCATCCACTACGTCCTGACCGTCGTGTGGTCAAGAAACCGTCGCTAGATCGGTAACGAGGAATATTGGGACGGGGCTGCTTGGACAGGCGAAGGGCTCTGGACCGGCAAAGGCTGGGTCTGATGGTTGACCATCCGGGACGTGCCACGCACCCGGTCACCCTCCTCGGACGGGCACACGACCGGTCTTTTCGCCGCTGAGCGATCCCGCCCGCCCTGCCGGTCGATGGCCTTGCCAGGCGCCCTCGGCAGGACAACCTCCTCGCGTACAGTTGACTGACGCATGTCTGAGGAGACGGAGCTGCGGAGGGAGTATGCCGAACTCCGTCGTCTCCTGGAGAAGCATCAATGGTCAGGACTCACGCCAGCCGGTTCTATTGGCTGTTGCCCGGAATGCGGCGGGCCTGCACCTCCAGAGGGCCGAGGTCATTCACCCGACTGCCCTATCGCAGCCGTGCTTGGTCGGGCGGAGCCAACAATCTCCCGACGTCAGCCAGACGCTCGTCGGCGCCATGTAACGCCCAGCATCACCGAATCAGCGGAGTTAACGGTTTGGCCGCAGGAGACGGCCGAACCCTCGTTTCCCGAGCTTTATAAGCAGGCGCAGCAAGACCGTTTGACGACTCATCAGGCACACAAAGAGGACAACAAGAAGGCACGGCAGGCTCGTTCGGGCGCTCGCCGTGTGTGTCCGCCGGGGATCCCGGTGCCCGCTGAGCCCGGGGAGCGGCGCCACGTTCTCGGCTTCCGGGCCGGGCCCAACGCGAACCGCCGTCGGCCGAGGTCTCTTGCCCGGCCGGGCGGCGGGTCCAACTGGATCTATGGCCCCGTCGACAGGGCGTTCTTCCGCGCCGTGGTGCACCCCCTGCGCAGCTTCCGGCGCTGGCGTCGCCATCGCCGCCTGGGGCCCTATGACGTGGAGGACGGGCCGGAGCCCGGCTAAGCAGCCATCGCGTCGCCTGACCATCAGGGGCATCTCCGACACCACCGGCCCACGTGCGGTGGCCCCGGGGCGCCCGTAATCGGGATCCCGGTCGCACCGTGTATCCATCCGGGCCGCGTAGGACGTGCTGTGGTGCGCTACCCGGCGGCTGGGGCTTTCGAGAGGAGCAACTCGGCGCAATGGCGCTATCGCTCTCGTCGGCGGTCGCCCATCCGAGATCCACGGAGCTGGGTTATCCGGTCGGCCTCGGCCTCGCTGACTGGTCGAACCCAACTCGGCAGTTGCGCTCGGTCATGCCCTGCCATTCGACCTGCAACCCATGGAATACCGAGCGGTGCGACTATTAAGGGACTTTGGGCCCTAGATGGGACAGAAGCAAGAAGGCTAAACGAAGTGCTCTAGTGCCTTCGTATGCCCCGCTGCATGGTCGCGAGTCGTCACGATGTGTGACGGGCAGCTGAATGCACCGGCCTGCGAACTATTCGGGCTAACCGACCGAGACGTGGTGCTTTGGCGCGCCACACGGGCCTCGGGGCCGCTCGCGGAAAGCGAGGTACAAGCGTGAGTGACAGGCTCATCCACCGCCGGGAGTTCCTGGCAGGGGGCGCCAGCTTGGCCGCCGCCCTGGCCCTAGGGGGCGCAGGACCGAAGCTACTTCGGTACCGTGGAGCCGTCCCGCTCAAGTCCACGCTGGAACGACCGGCCCTGGACAGCGCGAACTACAGCGCCATCAAGCACGTCGTGTTCCTCATGCAGGAGAACCGGTCCTTCGACCACTACTTCGGCGTGCTGGAGGGAGTGAATGGCTTCTTCCCGACCAGCGGCGCGGGCGGTGCCCTGAGCGGCTCGTCCACCTTCTACCAGGACTGGCCGGACGGATCGGCCTCAACCCTCCAGCCCTTCCATCTCGACACCACCACCGGCATAGCCGAGTGCACTGACGACCTTAGCCACCTCTGGCAGGCCGAGCACTCCTCGTGGAACAACGGGGCCATGGACAGCTTCGTGTCCACCCACACCTCGGACACCTATGAAGGTCCGGACTTCGGCACCTTGACGATGGGCTACTACTCCAATCTCGACATCCCCTACTACTACGCCCTAGCCCAGGCCTTCACCATCTGCGACAACTACTTCTGCTCGGTACTCGGTCCCACGCATCCCAACCGGCTCATGCAGATGACCGGCATGCTTGACCCGAACGGCGTCGCCGGTGGCCCGATCCTGGTCACGAACTCGGAGAACCAGTACACGGGGTCGTGCTCGTGGACCACCATGCCCGAGATCCTTGAGGACGCGGGCATCAGCTGGAAGGTCTACAACCCCTACGGCCCGCTTTACATGCCGAATGGCAGCGGGCTGTCCATGGACCTGTGCATGAACCCGCTCTTCTATATGGAGCAATTCACCAGTGATCCGAGCAGCACGCTTTATGACAAGGCATTCAACTATAACGGCATCTCCATCCCGACGAGTAAGAGGGTCTACAACGGCCTTACTTCACCCAAAGCTCCCAACCACTTCCTGAGCGACATCCAGTCGAACTCCCTACCCCAGGTGTCATGGATCATTCCCCCTGACGGCTACGACGAGCACCCACCGGCACCCGCCACCCTGGGAGAGTGGTTCACGTCACAGGTCGTTAAGGCCCTGCAGTCGAACAAGGACGTGTGGGAGAGCACGGTGCTGTTCATCATGTACGACGAGAACGACGGCTTCTTCGACCACGTCGCCCCGCCCACCGCCGCGTCAGGTACTCCAGGGGAATACGTGACCGTCTCACAGTCCAATCCCGTCAACGGCGCCCAACCAGCCGACACCAGCTACGCCGTGGACCAGCCCATTGGGCTGGGGGTTCGGGTGCCCATGCTGGTGGTTTCACCTTTCAGCCAGGGCGGGTACGTGTGCTCGGACGTCTTCGACCACACCTCTCAGCTGCAGTTCCTTGGGGCCATCTTCGGGGTCGACGCGACAGTTGGGGGGAACGTCTCCTCCTGGCGCCAATCCACCGTCGGGGACCTCACCTCGACGCTCACCAACTTCCCGCTTCCTACCAAACACGGGTCAGCCGTCTATCCGAAGACGCCCAAGCTGCCCAAGACGAGCGACAAAGACACTGTTGCCCCGGTCGCTAGTCCCCTCCAATGCACGGGCAGCGACTTGGACGAGTTGGGTGCGCCGCCCGACAGCTGGGGTCCTGAAACCTTCTCGAACTGCACCACAACCGAAGGATCGAACGTGGTGAGCGCGCCGCTCGGCAGCAGTTTCACCGAAATTGATGGGTTTCCGACGGGAATGATTCCCGGGCTGACGGTCATCGGCCCCGGGATACCGCCCGGTACGACGGTGAAAAAGGTGACCAAGGGATCGAGCAAGGTGCTCTCAACCGTCACCCTGTCGCAGGCGGCCACCGCCACCGCCCACGGAACGGCCACGATGACCTTCATCATCGCGTGGCCACTGTACGCGATCCCCCCAGGTCAGCCCCTGCCCATCGAGGTGCAGAGTACGCTGAAGAGCGCCTGACGGCACGCTCAAGAGCCGCTCCCACCGAGCCACGAGCCA
>DATHCF010000102.1:0-4076 GCA_035319705.1 Acidimicrobiales bacterium
TCCCGCCGGTCGTTGGCCGTGTGGAAGGGGCGCAGCCACATCGACCTCGACGACCCGTCCGGGAGGTGGCACGAGAGCGTCTCCCTCGTTCCGCTCGACACGCACGAAAGCTGGGACCGCCAGGCGGTGATCGCCAATGCCTCGCTGGCCCTCGAGTCCACCGAGCCGCCGGCGCTGTCGGACGACGGCCCCGAGTCGCAGGATGCAGTGGTACGGGTCGACGTGGACGGCCTGCAGGCGTCGTGGCTGGCGCGAGCCAAGCCGTGGGCCTTCGCCCTGTGGGACGGCGGAGAGACGGTCGACGTGTTCAACGCCGATGGTGCACACCGGCGAGCGGTGCGGGTGCCGCCGGCCGACCTCTCTACGCTGTCGCACCTGATGCTGGACCTCTTGGCGCTCACTCGCCGGGAAGACGACGTCACCACTCCCCTGCACTGAGCCCCTGCACTTAAGCGAGGCGTGCGGCGAGACTGCTCGCCGGCGTCCTAGGAGGCGTGCGGCGTCCTGGGTTGCGTGCTGCGCCGTAGATAGGGTGAGACGGGTGAACCGGGTGGTCACCATGTCGGGCAGTTATGGCGCCGGGGGCAGCGTGATCGGGCCGGCCGTCGCACGGCATCTGGGTGTGCCCTTTCTCGACCGAGCGGTGCCGGCTCGAGTGTCGACAGGTGGCCCGCTCAGTACCGAAGAGGCGGCGGTCGAAGAACGCACGCCGAACCTCATCGAGCGCATCGTGGCCACTTTCGCCCGCTTGCCCAACGCCTTCGGGCCCGGTGTGCCGACGCCGGAGGACGGTTTCGTCCAGGAAGAGGACCTCCGCCGAGAGACCGAGAGCCGAGTACGTGCCTTCGTCGAACGACACGGCTCCGGGGTGATCCTGGGATGGGGTGCCACCGTCATCCTGCCCGAGGCATTCCACGTACGGCTCGACGGGCCGCCCGAACGCCGAATCCAACGCGCCATGGAGATCCAAGGCATCGACCGGGACGAAGCCCAGCGCCGTCAAGACGACACCGACAGGGTGCGCAGCCAGTACATGCGCCGGCTGCACGGCAAGGACTGGAACGACCTGCGGCTCTACCACCTGGTGCTCGACACCACGGCCATGTCCCTCGAGACTGCCTCCCAGCTGGTGGCCCAGGCGGCCATCTCCTACTTCGCCGAGTCTCCGCTCACGATCCGCTCGCCGTGACGCTCGAGGCGGTCCCGGCGGGCGGTCAGAGCCGATCGAGGGTCTTCGCCATCCAGCAATCGGCGAATCGGTTGTCGTTGTAGGGCGGGACCTCGCGGTAACCCAGGGACCGGTACAGGGCCAAGGCCGCTTCGAGTGCCCGATTGGTGTCGAGGCACAGCTCCGACAGCTCCAGTTCGCGCCCCAGCTGCTCCAGGACCTCGAGCAGGTACCGCCCCAGACCCCGGCCGCGCCAGCCCGGCTTCACCCACATGCGACGCAGCTCGCCCGTGCGATCGGACAGCCGGCGCACACCACCGCACGCCACGGGTTCTTCGCCGTCGAAGACCACCACGAACGAGCCGTTCGGCCACGAGAAGTCCTCGGCCGAAGGCGGCGAGGCTCGACTGGCGTCGAAGTCGGGCATGACGTCGCGCAGCTCCGCCAGATAGCGCGCCACCATCTCCTCGACCAGCGGGTCACCGGATCCCCGGCGCGCCGTTCGCCAATGCGCTGCTGCCCGCTGTTGCAACTGCTTTACCCTCCGAGCACACGGCCCCGCAGGCGGGGCATGGCATCGACGAGACGCTAATCCGTCAGCACTTCGACGGCGCTCGAAACCTCGGGCGAGCCGACGCTCGGCGCCTTCCGGTCAGGAGCAGCCGCTGGTGGTGCCGCAGCTGGCGCAGACGTAACAGGAGCCGGCCCGCTGCATGACCATGCCGCACTGGTAGCAGAGCGGCGCGTCGCGCTGTTCGGTCCGGGGCGCCGGGGTCGCCGGAGCCGACGACACTGGCGCCGCCCGCTCGAGGTGGCTGGGAGGCACAGGGCTGATTCCGGCGTCCTCCACCAGGTCGAGCTCGGGCGTGGCCGCCTCCTCCACCCCAGGCAGGGTGGGCTGCATACGCTCGGAGGTGGAGAGCACGCCGAGTTCCTCGCGCTCTTCGCTGCTCAGGTAGTCGAGCGCCAGACGCCGGAAGATGTAGTCCACCAGGCTGGTGGCGATCCGGAGGTCGGGGTCGTCGGTGATCCCGGCCGGCTCGAAGCGCATGTTCGAGTACTTGCGGACGTAGGTGGCCAGTGGCACGCCGTGCTGCAGACCCAAGCTGACCGAGATGGAGAAAGCGTCCATGATGCCGGCCAGGGTCGAGCCCTGCTTCGACACCTTGATGAACACTTCGCCCGGCCGCCCATCCTCGTACTCGCCCACCGTCACGTATCCCTCGCAGTCGGCCACGCGGAAGGCGAAGGTCTTGGACCGGCGCCGGCGCGGCAGTCGCTCGCGGATCGCCCCCACCACGACCGTGTCGGAGGGGCGCTGGCGCTCCTTGGCCAGTGCCGCCTCCAGCTCGGCGATCCGGGCGGCGATGGCCCGGTCCTTGGCCTCCGCCTCGGACCCCGCCGGGGCGAAGTCGCCCCCCTCGCCGACGCTCTGGCCCTGCTTGGTGGTCGAAAGGGGCTGCGCAACCTTGCAGTTATCGCGATAGATGGCGATGGCCTTGATGCCGAGCTTCCAGGCATCGAGGTGCAGCTGTTCGACCTCCTCGACCGTCACCTCTTCGGGCATGTTGACCGACTTCGAGATGGCGCCCGAGATGAACGGCTGCACTGCCCCCATCATCCGGACGTGGCCGCTGTAGTGGATGGTGTTGTCGCCCATGGAGCAGGCGAATACCGGGAGGTGCTCGCCTGCCAGATGCGGAGCCCCGACGATGGAGCTGTGCTGGTCGATGTAGGCGACGATGTCCTCGACCTGCTCGGGCGAGTAACCGAGACGGGCCAGCGCCCGCGGCACGGTCTGGTTGACGATGGACATCGTGCCGCCGCCCACCAGCTTCTTGGTCTTCACCAAACCGAGGTCGGGCTCGATGCCGGTGGTGTCACAGTCCATCATGAAAGAAATAGTTCCAGTAGGAGCGAGAACGCTGGCCTGTGCGTTGCGGACGCCGAACTCCTCGCCGAGCACCACCGCGTCCTCCCACGCTTCCTGTGCTGCGGAGAGCAGGTCGGTTGGGACGAGCTCCTCGTCGATCCTGGCGACCTCCGCCCGGTGCATGTGCAGCACGTTGATCATCGCCTCACGGTCGGCGTGGAAGCCGGCGAATGGCCCCATGCGGGCTGCGGTGCGGGCAGACACCGCATAGGAGTGACCGGTCATGAGGGCGGTGATGGCCGCTGCCCACGCCCGTCCCTCGTCCGAGTCATACGGGAGACCCTGCGCCATGAGCAGCGCCCCCAGGTTGGCGTAGCCGATACCGAGCTGGCGGTAGCGACGAGTGTTCTCGGCGATCTTGTCGGTCGGGTAGTCGGCGTTGCCGACGATGATCTCCTGCGCCGTGAACACGAGTTCGACGGTGGCTTTGAAGCCGTCGATGTCGAAGCTCCCATCCTCCTCGAGGAACTCGAGCAGATTGATACTTGCAAGATTGCAAGCGCTGTTGTCGAGATGTAGATATTCAGAGCAAGGGTTACTTCCGTTGATTCGCCCGGCATTGGGGGCGGTGTGCCAACGGTTGATGGTGCTGTCGAACTGCATCCCGGGGTCGGCGCACTCCCAGGTTGCGTGGGCGATCTGACGGAATAGGTCGCGAGCCTTGACGGTCTTGATCGCTGCACCGCTGGTGCGGCCCACCAACGACCAGTCGGCATCGTCCACAACGGCCTGCATGAACTCGTCGGTCACACGGACGGAGTTGTTGGCGTTTTGGTACTGCACCGAGAAGGAGTCGGCACCGTCGAGGTCCATGTCGAAGCCGGCATCCCGTAACACCCGGGCCTTGCGCTCCTCGAGCGCTTTGCACCAGATGAAGTCCTCGATGTCGGGATGATCGACATCGAGGATCACCATCTTGGCGGCACGGCGGGTCTTGCCGCCGCTCTTGATGGTGCCAGCCGAGGCATCCGCTCC
>DATHCF010000103.1:0-6851 GCA_035319705.1 Acidimicrobiales bacterium
GGACTTGTCGTACTCGGAGAAGGTGGTCTTCTTCACCTGTCCCTGTTTGGTGGCGAACATGAGGTAGCTGTCGGTGTCGAAGTCCCTGGTGGCCACCAGGGCCTCGATCGACTCGTCGGGGGCCAGCGGGAGGAGGTTCACGACAGCGGTACCCCGTGCCGTGCGCTCCTTCTGCGGGACCTCGTGCACCCGTAGGCGGTACACGCGCCCCCGGTTGGAGAACAGCAACAGGTAGGCGTGTGCAGTGGTGTGGACCACATGGGCAATGAGGTCCTCTTCTTTGAGCTTGGCGCCGCGCACGCCGCGACCGCCTCGGCCCTGGGTGCGGAAGGAGACGGCCGGGACCGACTTGATGTACCCGGCCCGCGACATGGTGACCACCAGCTCCTCGTCCTCGATGAGGTCCTCCATCCCCATCTCGCCGGGGTCGTGGGTGACCTGCGTGCGACGCGGCTCGCTGAACTTGTCCCTGATCTGCGACAACTCGCCGGCGATCACCCCGCGCAGCTTCTTGGGATCGCCCAGGATGGCCTCGAGCTCGGCGATGGTCTGCCGGAGCTTCCCCATCTCCTCCTCGAGTTCGGAGCGACCGAGCCGCGTGAGTCGTCCGAGGGTCAAGTCCAGGATGTGGTTGGCCTGCTCCTCGGTGAAGGAGAAGGGGCTGGCCATGAGCGCCTGGCGAGCCGCCGGCCGGTCGTCGGAGTTCCGGATGGTCTCGATGACGGCGTCGAGCATCTCGATGGCCTTGAGGAGGCCTTCCACGATGTGCGCCCGCTCCCTGGCCCGGGCCAGACGGAACTCCGAACGCCGGGTGACCACCTCGACCTGATGGGCGACATAGGCCTCCAACGCCTGCCGGAGGTTCAGCGTGCGGGGGACGCCGTCCACCAGCGCCACCGTGTTCACCCCGAAGCTCACCTGCATGGGAGTGTGCTTGTAGAGGTTGTTGAGCACGACGTTGGCATTGGCGTCGCGCTTGAGCTCGATCACCAGCCGGGTCTGGCGCCCGGCCGAGTCGTTCTGGGTACGGGCGATGCCTTCGAGGTCGCCCGACTTCACCAGGTCGGCGATCTTCTTCTCGACCACTTCGACCGAGGTCTGGTACGGGAATTCGGTGACGACGATCCGGCTCGTCCCCCGCACTTCGTCGATCTCGGCGACGGCCCGGATCTTGATCGACCCCCGGCCCGTGCGCGCCGCGTCGAGGATGCCTTGCCGGCCCAGGATCATGGCGCCGGTCGGGAAGTCCGGACCCTTCACGAACTGCAGCAACTGGTCCGGCGTGGCGTCGGAATGTTCGATGAGATGCAGGGTGGCGTCGATCACCTCGCCGAGGTTGTGGGGAGGGATGTTGGTGGCCATGCCGACGGCGATCCCCTGGGACCCGTTGACCAGCAGGTTGGGAAAGCGCGAGGGCAGCACCGTGGGCTCCTGCTGGGTGCCGTCGTAGTTGGCCACGAAGTCGACGGTGTCCTCGTCGATGCCGGCCATGAGCTCCAGTGCCAGCGGAGCCAGCCGGCACTCGGTGTAGCGCATGGCGGCCGGGCCTTCGTCGGGTCCGGTGCCACCGAAGTTCCCGTGACCGTCGATGAGGGGGTGCCGGAGGCTGAAGTCCTGCACCATCCGGGCCAGGGCGTCGTAGATAGCGCTGTCGCCGTGCGGGTGGTACGCCCCCATGACCTCGCCGACCACCCGGGCACACTTGGAGTGCGGGCGGTCGGGGCGCAGGTTCTGGTCGTACATGCCGTAGAGGATCCGGCGGTGCACCGGCTTGAGCCCGTCGCGGACGTCGGGCAGGGCGCGGGCCACGATGACCGACATCGAGTACTCGAGGAACGAGCGCTCCATCTCCTCTTGGATCTCGATGGGCTCGATGGCGAGCATCGTTCCCGCCCCGTCGGAGCCGGCCGCCTGATCGGTGGTGACGGCGCCCTCGCCGTCGGGGGCGGCGTTTCGGCGGCGCCCTCCGCCGTTCCCGCGTGCAGGCATGTGAGTGGTGACCTCCGTTCAGCAGGCCCGTTGGAGCCGCCGTCTGCTTCTCAGAAATCGAGGAAGCGCACGTCCTTGGCGTTGGTCTGGATGAAATGCCGGCGCTGGGGGACGTCGTCGCCCATGAGCACAGAGCACACCTGGTCGGCCAGAGCGGCCTGCTCCACCGTGACCTTCAGCAAAGAACGCTTGTCAGGCGCCATGGTGGTGTCGCGCAATTCGTGGAAGTCCATCTCACCCAAGCCCTTCAAGCGCTGGAACTCGGCTTTGTGGTTGGGGTTCCGCTCCAGGAAGGCGGCCTTGGCGGCGTCGTCCTTCAGGTACGCCTTCTCTTTTCCCACCAGCGTCGAGTAAAGCGGCGGCTGGGCGATGTACACGAATTCGCCTTCCACCAACGGCTTCATCTCGCGGAAGAAGAAGGTGAGCAGCAAGGTTCGGATGTGCGAGCCGTCCACGTCGGCGTCGGCCAGGATGATCACCTTGTGGTAACGGATCTTGTCGACCTCGAAGTCGTCGGCCAGTCCGGCACCGATGGCGGAGATGAGGGCCTGGATCTCCAAGTTCTTGAGCATCCTGTCGATGCGGGCCCGCTCGACGTTCAGGATCTTGCCCCGGATGGGGAGGATGGCCTGGGTCCGGGGATCACGAGCGTCCTTGGCCGAGCCGCCCGCCGAATTCCCCTCCACGATGAACAGTTCGCTCTCCCGGGCGTTGCGCGAGGAACAGTCGACGAGCTTGCCCGGCAGGCCCGCTCCGTCGAGCGCCGACTTGCGCCTGGTGAGGTCGCGCGCCGTGCGAGCGGCCACCCGGGCCCGGGCGGCCAGGGTCGATTTCTGCACGATCTTGTTGGCCTCGGTGGGGTGCTCCTCCAGCCACTCCGACAGCTTCTCGTTGGTCGCCCGCTCGACCAGCGAGCGAACCGACACATTGCCCAGCTTGGCCTTGGTTTGCCCCTCGAACTGGGGATCGCGCAGCCGGACCGATATGATGGCGGTGAGTCCCTCGCGGATGTCCTCGCCCAGGAAGTTCTCTTCCTTCTCCTTGATGGCGCCCTTGCCCCGGGCATAGCGGTTCACCACGTTGGTGAGCGCCTTTTTGAAGCCCTCTTCGTGCATTCCCCCTTCGATGGTGGAGATGCCGTTGGCAAAGGAGTGGATCGACTCGTGGAAGCCGGTGTTCCACTGCAGCGCGACCTCGACCTCTTGATCGTCTTCGGCCTGGGCGTACGAGCACACCCGCGAGAAGAGCGCTTCTTTGGCCGTGTTCAGGTGCTTCACGTAGTCCACGATCCCGCCGGTGTAGCGGTAGGTGACCTGCTGCTCGTGCTCGGGGCGTTCGTCGGCGAAGCGGATCTCCAGGCCCTTGTTCAGAAAGGCCATGACCTGGAGCCGCTCCAACACGGTCTGAGCTCGGAATTCGGTCTCCTCGAATACGGCCGGGTCCGGCCAGAAGGTCACGGTGGTCCCCGTGCGTCCCCTCGGGGCGGAGCCGGTGGCGCGCAGCGGTTTGCGGGCCACGCCACCGTCCACGAATTCGGCCACGTGGTGCTGGCCGTCACGGTCGATCTCGAGCGTGAGACGCTTCGACAGAGCGTTCACCACCGACACTCCCACCCCGTGGAGGCCGCCCGACACCTTGTAACCGGACCCGCCGAACTTGCCTCCGGCGTGCAGCGTGGTGAGCACCAATTCGGCGGCGGAACGGTCGGGGTACTGGGGATGTGGATCGACCGGGATACCCCGTCCGTTGTCGGTCACCCGGCAGCCCCCGTCGGCCAGCAGGGTCACGTCGATGCGGCTGGCGTAGCCGGCCATGGCCTCGTCGACGGAGTTGTCGACCACCTCCCAGACCAGGTGGTGCAGGCCGCTCGGACCGGTGGAACCGATGTACATACCGGGCCGGGCCCGGACCGGTTCGAGCCCTTCCAACACGGTGATGTCGCTCGCCTCGTAGGACGAGGACTGGCCCCCGCCGGCAGTCACCGCCTCAACCTTAAGCGCCACGAACGCGCCCTTTCACATGCCGTGGTCCAGGGAGAACACCACCCCGCGGAGATGCTCGTCGCCCCCCGTCGTGTGGTGTCGAATGCATCACAAAGTGTACCAGCAGGGGTGTGTCGGACCGACCTTCTCGGACCACTGCCGGGCTGCTCCAGGCTCGGAATTCCCGCCCTTCGCCACGTCACGCGCGCACACGCACCTCGAGACGTTCCGGAGCGGCGACCGGGCCGCACGCGTCGGCCACGCGAGCCAGGATCTCGGGCGTCAGATGGCGCACTTGCGTCGCCCAGGCCGGATGATCGGCCATCACCACCAGCGTGGCGTCGTGCAGGCGCAGGGGCCGCACATGGGCGGCCATCGGCGCGCCCACCAACTGCTCCCATCGCCCGAAGATGGCGCCGAGCACGTCCGGTCCGGCCACGCCCATACGTTCGGAGACCGTTTCGAGCACCTCCGACAACCGCACCGGTCCGTCGTCGGGTGCTTGTCGTCCGTTCGTGCGCCGGTGCCCACCCGAGCGGGGCGTCACCGGCCCCCGCTGGTCGCCAGGCGCCCGGCGCTCACCTCCACCACCCGGTCGGGCGATACCGCCGCCGGCGGGTCGACGGCGGTCGTCAGCAACACCTGTCCCGTAGGAAGCTGTCCGACGAGCGCAGCGGCACGGCGGTGGTCGAGCTCGGAGAACACGTCGTCGAGGAGCAGCACGGGCGGCTGTCCGCGCTCCTCGGTGACGAGCAGGTGGGCGGCCAGGCGCAGGGCCAGGGCGCAGGTGCGCTGCTCGCCCTGGGACGCCTGGGTGCGGGCCGGGCGATCTCCCAGGAGGATGGCCAGCTCGTCGCGATGCGGCCCGACGGTCGAGACCTGACGGCGCAGGTCCTCGTGGCGCGCCGCGCTCAGCGCCTGCTCCAAGGTGCCCTCCCACGACTGGCGGTACTGCATGGAGGGGAGGTCGTCGGCCTCGTGGGCATCTGCCAACTGGGCATAGGCCCGGCGCACGAGCGGCCCCAGCACCTCCACCAGCTCCCGGCGGGCACCCGCCAGTGCGTCGCCTGCCGCCGACAGCCGGGCGTCCCACACGTCCAAGGTGTCGAGCACGTCGGATCTCGTCTGCCCCGACGACTGCCGCAGCAGGGCGTTGCGCTGGCGGACCACCCGCTCGACGTCGTCGATGAGGGCTTGGTGCCGGGGATGCCGGCTGGCCAGGACCTCGTCCAGCAAATGGCGGCGGCGGTCAGGGCCACCTTGCACGAGTGCCAGGTCGTCAGGCGAGAACACCGACACCGTGAACACCTCCGCCAACTCGGCGCGGCGTCTGACCGGTTGGCGGTTGAGCTGCATGCGCACCACGCCTTGGACGGGCAGCTCCGCCTCGAGGAGCACACGACGCTCGGGATGGCGCACGGTGGCACGGATCACCGATCTCTCGCTGTTGCGGCGGACCAATGCCTCGCGAGCGGCCCCCCGGAACGACCGTTGGGTGGCCAGCCAGGCAACCGCTTCGAGCACCGACGTCTTGCCGGCGCCGTTCTCCCCTCGTAACACCGTGAGCCCGTCGGGATCCGGCTCGAAACTCGCCTCCTCGAAGCAGCGGAAGTCGGTGAGCCAAAGGGCGGTGATCGCCGTCGCCACCGCCTTCAGGACACGCGTACGGGCATGAGCAGGTACCGGTAGTCGTCGTGCTCGGGGCTGCGGACGGTGGCGGGCTTGGTGGCGTCGAGGGTCTCGAGGAGGACCTCGTCACCGAGGACGGCCTCCACACCGTCGATGAGGTAGGTGGGGTTGAACGCCACGGTCAGCTCCTCGCCCTCGTAATCGGCGTCGACGTCCTCGCTGGCGTGTCCCACCTCCTGGGAGACCACCGTGAGCTCCACCGAACCTGGCCGCATGGACAAGCGGACAGGTGTGGTGTTGTCCCGGATCAGCAGACGCACACGGCGTAACGCATCGAGCAGCGCATCTTTGTTCACCCGCAGCTTGTTGGGATATCCCGGAGGGATGAGCTGGCGGTAGTCGGGAAAGCGCCCGTCGAGCAGGCGGGTGCTGAGGTGGACACCCCCCACGGCGAAGGTGGCGTCCAGATCGCTCACCGAGAAGCCGACCGACGGCGTCGTCTCCTCCTTGGCGCTGCTGGGCAGGAGCCGTTGCAACTCGATGAGGGCTCGGGCCGGGACCAGGATCTGCTCCGCGCCGGAGGGCAACGGGCCAGTGCCGGCCACGTCGCGCAGAGCCAACCGGTAGGAATCGGTGGCCACCAGACGGGTCCCCTCCCCCTCGGCCGACACCAACACACCGGTCAGAAGTGGCCGGGCGTCGTCGCTCGAAGCGGCCCGCACCACCTGGCGCAGGGCCTCGGCCAGCGCCCCTGCTGGCAACGTCACCTGGTCGGGGCGAGGCTCGGGAAGTACTGGAAAGTCGTCCACCGGATAGGTCCTCACCACGAAACGGGAACGGGCGGCGGAGATCTCGACCTCGTCCTCGCCACCTTCCACCGTCACCGCCCCCGGCTCGAGAGCCCGCACGATGTCGGCAGCGAGGCGGGCGGGAGCAACCAGCGTTCCGTCGTCCAGCCCGATGGCCTCCACCTCCACCCGCACGGTGAGGTCCAGGTCCGTGCCGACGACGGTCAACTGGTTGCCGGCCACCTCCATGCGCACACCGTTCAGTGTCGTCGAGGCGGCACCCCGTGACGTCACGGCTCGGCTGGCTGTGGTCAGGGCCTCGACGAGGGTGTCGCGCTCACAGCGAAACTTCACACAGATCCTTTCCTACAAGAAGAGAAATTCTTACAGGGGCAGTAATAGCGCATGTGGATTGTGGACCATCGGTGTTTCACCGTGGTCAGGGCGGGTTTCGCTGTCCACT
>DATHCF010000104.1:0-14977 GCA_035319705.1 Acidimicrobiales bacterium
GCCAACAAGCTGGCCAACTCCTCCAGGAACCCCGCGGTGATCGCGGCACGCTACGACCAGCGGCGCGGTGACATCACGAGCGCCGAGGGCACGATCCTGGCCCAGTCGGTGAAGGCGGCGCCGGGCAGCGCCTTCGAATACCAGCGGGTGTACCCACAGGGAGAGCTCTTCAGCCAGATCACCGGGGTGTTCTCCTACGACTACGGCGTCTACGGGGTCGAGGCCAGCTACAACTCGTACCTCACCGCCCACAACGCCCCCATCAAGACCTTGCGGGACCTGCTCACCACCTCCACGGTGACCGACACCGTCATCCTCACCCTTTCGGACAAGCTGCAGACCGACGCCCAGGCGGCGCTGGCCGGCCGAGACGGCTCGATCGTGGTGCTCGACCCGTCGACGGGGGCCGTCGAGGCCATGTACTCGAACCCCTCCTACGACCCCAACCCGTTGGCCTCGCAGAGCTACACGGAGGCGGAGACCGCCTGGGTGGCCGACACCGCCACCCCCGACCACCTGGGCAACGAGCCGTTCACCTCGCTCGCCTACCAGGACATCGCCTTCCCGGGGTCGACCTTCAAGATCGTGGACACGGCCGCCGCCTACCAGCACGCCCCGCAGCTGGTGGACGCCTACATGCCGTACTACACCTGCATCCCGCCCCACACCTTCGGGGGCCAGACCACGCCACTGTGCAACTTCGGCGACTCGGGCTGCGGCGGGGACATCGCCGAGATGCTGCCTCCCTCGTGCGACACCGGCTATGCCCAGCTGGGTGTGCGGGTCGGAGCGGCGGACATGACGACCGAGGCCGACTCCTTCGGCTTCAACTCCCAGCCACCCATCGACCTGCCCCCCTCGAGCAACGAGATCTCGCAGTTCCTGCAGCCGGACTGCTACCAGAACGCCCAGGTGTTCCTGGCCTTCTCGGCCATCGGCCAGGACTGCACCAAGGCGTCGCCGCTGCAGATGGCCATGGTGGCGGCCTCGGTGGCGGACGGCGGGGTGATCATGACCCCGCACGTGATGTCGCAGATCAGGGACTCCCAGGGCAATCTGGTGAAGACCTACACACCCAGCCCGTGGCTCACGCCCATGTCGCCGGCCACCGCCAAGGCCATCAACCACCTGATGGTGGAAGTCGTCCAAGAGGGCACCGCCTACGGGGTCTTCCCCTACTCCGAGGACGTGGCCGCCAAGACCGGCACCGCCCAGGTCGAGAACACCGCCGGCCAGTACATCGCCACCAACGACTGGATGATCGCCTTCGCCCCCGCCTCGGCCCCCAAGGTGGCAGTGGCCGTGGAGCTGCTCGACCAGCCGGTATCGGGGACCGGTGCCGCCGAAGCCGGGCCGGTGATGCGGACCATGATCACCGACGCCCTGGCGCCGGGGGGCTGAGCCGGGCGCGTCGGCGGCTCAGCCGATGGGCACCACCGACCAGCTGGCCCCGCCGTCGGTGGTCATGAGCAGCTGGCTGGGGTAGTCGATGGGCGGGCCGGGAAGACCGTGGATGGCGACGCCCTGGGTCGAGGTGGTGAAGCCGACGTCGCCGAAGCCGATGCCGCCGTCGCCGTAGGTCTCGGCCGTCGTCCAGCTGGTTCCGCCGTCGGTCGACCGGTACAGCCAGCTGGCGGCCGAGTTGGCCGCCACCACCAGCGTCCCCGAACCACTGACGGCCAGGGCGGACGGGTCACCACCCTGCGGTGGCGAGCCGACCACGTGGCTCACCCCGCCGGCCGTCTCGACCACCGATTTCATGGCGCTACCGGCCCCCGCCTCCCCCCCGCACAGGGTGTAGAGACTGGTGGTGTCCGGAGCGACGAACGACACGAACAGAAAGTGGCTGCCCGCCGCCGCGCACGGATCGGGAAACGGCTTCCAGCCGCTGGGGTCGGCCAGGTTCTCGGTGGCGTACACCGCACCCGTGGCGTCGTCGCCCATGTTGACGAACCCGACCGGCGCGTGGAGCGAAATGGCCCACTCGGTGGTGGGGCTCGAGGTCACCGACGGCCCGGTGAGCACCGGGGCGAAGCCGCCGCCGGTCGTGGCGGCCTGGTACAGCTCGAGCGGCCCGGTGCACGTGCCGTCGGTACACGGCGAGACGAGGGCGTCGACGTAGCCGCCTGACGTCTCGAGCGAGACGACCGAGCCGCCCAGGTCGATCTGCTGCCAGCTGGCGCCGCCGTCGTGGGTGGCGAACAGCGACGGGCCGAAGATCCAGCCGTCGCGCTCGTCGGCGAAGCGCACCTCGCTCACCGCCGGGACGCCGGACGAACCCTGGGCCCCGCGAGCTCCGTAACCGGCGTCGGGGGCGGGCAGCTCCACCCAGCTCGAGCCGGCGTCGGTGGTGCGGGCGAGAGCGACGCAGGATCCGGCGGCGCACGACGAGTCGATGCCGATGACGAAGCCGGTGGACGGCGACACGAAGGTCACCGAAGCGGGCTCGAACCCGCTCGGGACGGCGGTCCCGGCCGGGGCGGCCGAGGCGGGCGCCGTGGTGGTGGTGGTCGTCGTCGTTGCCGGCGCCGGGCTCGTGGTGGTCGGAGGCGCCGTACGAGGGCTGGAGCACCCCGCCAGGACCAGGGCGGCGGCCACGATCACGAGGGCGACCCGGCGTATCTGCACACCATAAGTCTGACGCCGGTACCCTCGGGCGGTGACGTCGACCACGATGAAGGCGCTGGTCAAGTCCAGAGCCGAGCGCGGACTGTGCTTGGAGCAGGTCCCCGTCCCCGAGGTGGGCGAAGACGACGTGCTCATCCGGGTGCTGCGCACCGGCGTCTGCGGGACGGACCTCCACATCTACCGGTGGGATCCCTGGGCACAACACAACGTGAAGGTCCCGCTGGTGGTGGGCCACGAGTTCGCCGGCGAGATCGTGGCGCTCGGCCAGGGGGTGCGGGACCTCGCCCTGGGGGACCTGGTGAGCGGCGAGGGGCACCTGGTGTGCGGCCGGTGCCGGAACTGCATGGCAGGGCGCCGGGTCCAGTGCGCCCGCACCGACAGCGTGGGGGTGAGCCACCCCGGAGCCTTCGCCGAGTACATCTCCCTGCCCGCCACCAACGTGTGGCGTCACCGCCCGGGCATCGAGCTGGACGTGGCCGCCATCTTCGATCCCTTCGGCAACGCCGTTCACACCGCCCTCACCTTTCCGGTGCTGGGCGAAGACGTGCTCGTGACCGGGGCTGGGCCCATCGGGATCATGGCCGCCGCCGTCGCCCGCCACGCCGGGGCACGCCATGTGGTCATCACCGACGTGTCGGCCTACCGGCTGGAGCTGGCCCGCAAGCTCGGGGTAACCCTGGCGCTCCACGCCGAACAGGACTCCATGGCGGCCGCCATGGACGAGCTGCGCATCGTGGAGGGCTTCGACGTGGGTTTCGAGATGTCGGGCCAGGCCTCCGCCCTGCTCGGGATGCTCGAGGTGATGTGCCACGGGGGCCGCATCGCCATGCTCGGGCTCCCCACCGAGAACTTCGGCATCGACTGGGCGCATCTGGTCACCAACATGCTCACCATAAAGGGCATCTACGGTCGCCAGATGTTCGAGACGTGGTACTGGATGTCGGTCTTCGTGGAGTCGGGGCTGGACATCTCGCCCGTCGTCACCCACCGCTTCCCGGCCGAGCAGTTCGAGGAAGCCTTCGCCGTGCTCGAGAGCGGGAACTGCGGCAAGGTGGTGCTCGCCTGGGACGAGCGCAGTTAGGGGCCCGCCGTGTTCAGCGCCACCAGGCAGGAGATCGGCCGGGAGCTCGACGACATCCGCAGCGCCGGGCTGTACAAGAGCGAGCGGGTGATCACCACTCCACAGCGACCGCTCATCGGCGTGGCGGACGGCTCCGAAGTGCTCAACTTCTGCGCCAACAACTACCTGGGGCTGGCCGACGATCCCCGGGTGGTGGCGGCGGCCAAGGCGGCGCTCGACAGGTGGGGTTTCGGCATGGCGAGCGTCCGCTTCATCTGTGGCACCCAGGCGGAGCACAAAGAGCTCGAGCGCCGCATGGCCCGGTTCCTCGGCACGGACGACGCCATCTTGTACTCCTCGTGCTTCGACGCCAACGGTGGGCTGTTCGAGACGCTCCTCGACGAGAACGACGTCGTGATCAGCGACGAGCTCAACCACGCCTCGATCATCGACGGAGTCCGTCTGTGCCGGGCCGAGCGCCTTCGTTACCGCAACCGCGACATGACGGACCTCGAAGCCCGCCTGGCCGAGGCCGCCGGTGCCCGGCGTACCATGATCGCCACCGACGGGGTGTTCTCGATGGACGGTTACGTGGCCCCACTGGCCGACATCTGCCGGCTGGCCGACGAGCACGGCGCCATGGTGATGGTCGACGACTCCCACGCCGTCGGCGTGGTCGGCCCGAGCGGCAGGGGAACGCCCGAGCTGTTCGGGGTGACCGACAAGGTCGACGTCGTGACCGGCACCCTGGGCAAGGCGCTCGGCGGAGCCAGCGGTGGCTACAGCGCCGGCCGGCAGGAGATCGTCGACCTGCTGCGCCAGCGTTCGCGCCCCTATCTGTTCTCCAATTCCGTGGCCCCGGCCACGGTGGGCGCCTCGCTGGCCGTCCTCGACCTTCTCGGCTCCACGTCGGAGCTGCGCACCCGGCTCCTCGAGAACACCGCACTGTTCCGCCGGCGCATGACCGAGGCCGGGTTCGACATCCTCGCCGGCGACCATCCGATCGTTCCGGTCATGATCGGCGACGCCGTGCTGGCCACCCGCATGGCCGACCGGCTACTGGACAAAGGGGTGTACGTCATCGCCTTCAGCTACCCGGTGGTGCCACGCGGTAAGGAGCGGATCCGCGTGCAGCTGTCGGCGGCGCACACCGCCGAGGACGTGGAGCGAGCCGTCACCGCCTTCGTCGAGGTCCGAGACGCACTGGCCTGACCGCCGGCGCCTCGGGCGGCCTCGACACCGGCGTGGCGCGGTGATCGTGCTGGCGCTTGTCGCCGCCGGATGCACGAGCGCGGCCGGGACCGCCACGTCGTCCTCGTCGTCCACGTCGTCCAGCTCCACCACCGGCGCCGCCGCCACCTCGACGCTGCCCGCCCCCACCACCTCGAGCCCTCCGCCGTCCACCGGGGGACTGAGCGTCGAAGCCGAGCCGTCCTACGGCTACTCGTTCGTGACCTCGGCCATCGCCGGCGCCCGTCACCAGGTCGACCTGGTGATGTACGAGCTCACCGACCCGAGCGTCGAGCAGGCCCTGGCCGCCGCCGCCGGCCGGGGAGTCACGGTCGAGGTCCTCCTCGACAGCAACCTCGAGCAGTCCGCCAACCAGGCCGCCTTTCAGTACCTGTCGGGGCACGCCGTGGCGGTGCACTGGGGCCCGAGTGGCACGACGATCCACCAGAAGACGCTCTGCATCGACCAGGCGGTCTGCTACGTCATGACCGGCAACCTGACGCCGCAGTACTACTCCGACACCCGGGACTTCACCGTGATCGACACCCAGGCTTCCGACATCTCGGCCGTCGAGGCCACCTTCGCCGCCGACTTCTCCGGCCAGCCGGTCGCCACCGGGCGCCCCGGTGCCGACCTCGTGTGGAGCCCGGGCTCGGAGCAGTCGCTCGAGGGGATCATCGACTCGGCCGCCACCAGCCTCCTGGTCGAGAACGAGGAGATGGACTCGGACGCCATCGTCGACGCCCTCGAGTCGGCGGCACAGCGAGGGGTGCAGGTGCACCTCGTCATGACCGAGGACAGCGAGTGGGACTCGGCCTTCGACCAGCTGGCGGCCGCCGGGGTCAAGGTCTCCACCTACAGCCAGGAGGCGCCGCTGTACATCCATGCCAAGGCGATCGTGGCCGACGGCGACGAGGCGTTCGTGGGGAGTGAGAACTTCTCGACTGCATCGATGGAATACAACCGGGAGCTCGGCGTCATCAGCCGCGACCCCTCCGTGGTGGCGGCCCTGTCAAGCCAGATCGACGCCGACTTCGCCGGGGCCACCCCATGGAGCTGACCGCCTGTCGGCAATTGGCGCCGAGGTGGATGCTTGCCCGCTCCTATGAGGGCTGATTTGCTGAACGGCCGTGGGGATGCGGCGCCCGGCGGCGGCATCGGTGTTGGCGTTCTCCCTCGTGTGCGCCGCCTGCGGGGACAGCGCGGGACCTGCCCCCTCGGCCACCTCGTCGTCTTCGATCCCGGCGACCGGCGCCTCCGGGTGCGGGCGCGCGGTGCCGGCAGGGTCCTCGACACTCCACCTCGAGGTGGACGGCCATCGCCGGCTGGTCATCGTCCATGTGCCGGCCGGGTACACGGGGAGCACAGCGGTGGCGCTCGTCCTCAATCTGCACGGGAGCGAGAGCAGTGCCGCAGCCGAGGAGGTGTTCAGCGGGATGGACGCCACCTCCGACCAGCGCGGGTTCATCGTGGCCTACCCGCAGGCGTTCATCGCCGCCGGGAGCGGCTTCGACTGGAACGTCCCCGACGAGCCGCTGTTGGGCGGTACGTATCCACTCGACAACGCGGCGAACGACGTCACCTTCCTCAGCGATCTCGTTCCCGATCTGGCCAGCCGCTACTGCATCGATACCAGCCGGGTCTACGCCACCGGCGTTTCAGGGGGCGGGCGGATGGCGAGCCAGCTGGCCTGCGACGCGGCAGGCACTTTCGCCGCCGTCGCCCCGGTCGCCGGCCTGCGCTTCCCCGAACCGTGCCCCGCCGGCCGGGCGGTGCCCGTGATCGCCTTCCACGGCACCGCCGATCCCGTCGACCCGTACGACGGCAACGGTCAGCCGTATTGGACCTATTCGGTGCCGGTCGCCGCACAACGGTGGGCGGCCCACGACGGCTGCGCACCCACACCCCAGACGAGCTCGGCCAGCGGCTACAGCCGCACCGACTACGGCGGCTGCGCCTCGGGGGCGAGCGTCGAGCTCTACTCCCTCACCGGAGAGGGCCATGAGTGGCCGGGCGGTCCTGCCATGCCCAGTCGCATCACCGCCGTGCTCGGGCCGCAGAGCGACGCCGTCGACGCCGACAACGTCATGTGGGCGTTCTTCCTGGCCCATCCCGCTCAGTAGGAGAGCCGCCACGCGACCGCGGGGGCGGTTGCCGGTGGTCCGCCAAGACGTCGGTCATCGCGACGGGACGCTACCGGCGGGCAACGCCCGCCTCCAGCTGGAGGCGCCCGGGCTCGCTCCAACCATCGGAGGAGCCGGTGCGTGCGACAGGCTCAACCGCGTCAGATGTCGTGCATCGACGCGGAGACTAATGGCATCTGCGCCAACGCGCTCGCCGTTGTTATCGGCGTGGAGAGCGATCCCGTCGCCGGCGCGCGGTTCCGGCAGGCCGATGTTGCTCGATTCGCCAAGGGAAGCTTCCGTCATTTTGGGACTTTCGGCCCTGTTACCCGAGCGGCTCCCGGATGATTCTCGACGGCGGTGGTGGGAGTGGGTGGAGCCGGCCCATCTATTCGGCGCGCTGCCTGTCGGGGGGCACGGGACCAGGGCCGGGAAAGGACCCGTGGGTCTGTGGTGCCCCTATCGGAGATACGGCAGGCGGAGGTCGAGGATCGGTGACGCACACCAAATCACTTGGCCGGGTTCTGGTCGTGGACGACAACGAGGCGTTCTGTCACTCCACGGCCGAGATACTCCAACTCGCCGGTCACGAGGCGGTCGGGGTCCGGGGCGCAGAAGAGGCGCGCCCGGTTCTCGCCCAAGGTGACGTGGCCCTCGTCCTGCTCGATGTCGGTGTCGACTTCACCGGGTTGAGGCTGCTGCCCGAGATTCGGGAGCCGACGCGGGTGATCCTGGTCTCCGGCGGCCTCGACCGCCGCCGGGTGCCGCGGGTCGGGCCCAAGTTCCTCACCAAACCCGTGACTCCTCAGCTACTCCTGGCGGAGGTCGAGAACCACCTGCGTCCAACGGGATAGGTCCGGCGGCTGTCCGGCGCGACGTGCGCACGACGGAACACGCGGTGGTCATCGCCGGGGGTGGCCCCGCAGGGCTGATGCTGGCTGCCGAGCTGGCGTTGGCCGCCGTGGACGTCGCCGTCGTCGAGCGCCGTGCCGGCCGGGAGCTCGAGAGCTCACGAGCCGGGGGGCTGCACGCGCGGACCATCGAAGTGCTCGACCAGCGTGGTGTCGCCGAGCGTTTCCTGGCCGAAGGGCAGGCGATGCAGGTCCAGAGCTTCGCCATGATTCCCCTGGACATCAGCGACTTCCCCACCCGGCACAACTACGGCCTGGCGCTGTGGCAGAAGGACTTCGAGCACATACTCGGGGGGTGGGTCGACGAGCTGGGAGTGCCGGTCTACCGCGGCCGTGACGTCACGGGTTTCGCCCAGAGCGACACCGGGGTCGACGTGGAGGTGTCCGACGGCCAGGCGCTCCGGGCGGATTTCCTCGTCGGATGCGACGGAGGGCGCAGTCTGATCCGTAAGGCCGCCGCCATCGACTTCCCGGGTTGGGACCCGACGAGGAGCACCCTGGTCGCCGAAGCCGAGCTCACCGAGGAACCGCCACGGGGAGTCCACCGCGACGCCGCCGGCGTCCACGGTCTGCACAGGCTCGAGGACGGCAGGACCGTCCGGATCGTCGTCACCGAACACCAGCTCGGGCCCG
Source organism: Acidimicrobiales bacterium (assembly GCA_035319705.1). GTDB lineage: Bacteria > Actinomycetota > Acidimicrobiia > Acidimicrobiales > UBA8190 > UBA8190. Next base: position 8,586 of record DATHCF010000104.1, read on the forward strand.
GCAGCGAACCCGCCCTGGCCGACCTGCGCCAGGCGCTCGTCACCGTGTACGGCACCGACTTCGGCGTCCACGATCCCACATGGATCTCGCGCTTCACCGACATGACCCGCCAGGCGGCGTCGTACCGCAAGGGCCGCGTGCTGCTTGCGGGCGACGCCGCACACGTGCACTACCCCGTCGGAGGCCAGGGCCTCAACACCGGCGTGCAGGACGCCGTGAACCTGGGATGGAAGCTGGCCCAGGTGGTGAAGGGCACATCGCCGGAAAGCCTTCTCGACACCTACCATGCCGAACGGCATCCGGTGGCCGCCCGGGTGTTACAGAACACCATGGCCCAGACCGCACTGGCCCGTAGCGACGAACGGGTCGACGCGCTGCGCGACACCATGTGCGAGCTGCTCGGCATGGACGAGCCGCGCAAGACGATCGCCGCCATGATCGCCGGTCTGGACATCCACTACGACTTCGGCGACGGACATCCGCTCCTCGGCCGCCGCATGCCCGATCTCGAGCTGTCGACGGCTGACGGCCCGATCCGGGTGTTCCGCTTGCTCCACCAGGCCCGCCCTCTGCTTCTGCACTTCGGCGAGCCCGGCGGCATCGACGTCGCGTCGTGGGCGGATCGCGTGCAGCTGATCCACGCCGAATACGGCGGGACTTGGGAGCTGCCGGTGGTGGGCGAGGTCGCCGACCCGTCTGCGGTGCTGGTCCGTCCCGACGGGCACGTCGCCTGGGTGGGAGACCACGGCGCCGCTGGACTTGCCGAGGCGCTCACCACCTGGTTCGGGCCAGCGCGCACGGCGCCCACCACGGCGTAATCGGCGCCGGGGCGGGGAACAGACCATATGTGGTCGCCATCGCCACGTTGCTACTGGTCGTGGCCTTGTCGCTCGTTGTCACCCGGGGTGCGACGGAAGGTCGCCATGATGCTCATGCTGCTCGGCAATGCCGGCCTGGTGGCGGCGGCCAGCTCGTTGCGTCATTCGTCCCCCATGACGACCGTCCACTGCCGGATGGACCAGTTCTTGACGAGGCCTTCGCGGACATAGGGGTCGCGAGCGACGAAGTCCCTCACGACCGATTCGTCGTCGGCTCGGAACACCAGCGCCGCGCCATCGGGCGGGTCGGCGTAGGCGCCGGCCAGGACCAGCTCACCGCGCTCCTTCGCCTCCCGTGCGAGCCCAAGGTGCTGCTGGCGGAGCGGTCGCCGGCGCTCCAGGTAATCGTCGACCACCTCGTAGAAGAGCAGGTAGTACACGAGATCACTCATTTCCTCGCAGGCGGGCCACGACGAGCCCAGTATTGCCGCATGCGAAGCCGGTCATCTATCGGTCGAGACTGTCGAGCTCCTCGATGGCGTCGGCCACGGCTGACAGGAGTTGAGCCGGGGCCACCGGTTTTCGCAAGGTCCTGAACACCTTGGATCCGACCATCGATCGGGTGTCGTGAGCCGTGTAGTACTCGAAGGCGGAATAGACGATGACCACCGGCGGCACCGGCCTGATCTTCTCGAGCAGCTCGATGCCGTCCATCCGCGGCATGGCGAGATCGAGGATGAGGACGTCGACCGGTGAGGAGGCAAGGACGTCGAGCGCAACCTGGCCGTCTTCCGCTTCCACGACCAGATAGCCCTCGGCCGCCATGACGTCTGCGAGGGTCTCTCTCATTGCCTCGTGGTCGTCGGCAATCATGACGAGCCTGGCCGCAGGTTCCCAGCGGGCACTCCCCTGCCCGGCGTCGGAAAGCGACATCTCGACTGCCCCCTGTGCTGGTGCGACATCGCCCGCGGCCATCTGTGCCGATGGTCCAGTAGCCGATCTGGCTGTCTCCCAGACAATAGGAAGCAGGAGAAAGCCATAAGGGCCGGACGGCCCAAGGTCTGCCCGAAATAGTCATCTGGTGCCCCGCTGTGGCCCGTGACCGGCCCGATGCGCGAGCGTTGAGGAACGTGCTGTTGATCGACGCCGCCAATGTCATCGGATCCCAACCCACTGGGTGGTGGCGGGACCGGGCAGGCGCGGCGCGCCAGTTCGTCGAAGAGCTCCGTGAGGCGGCGAAAGACGGGCGAATCCCGGTTCCGGCCGTAGTCGTCCTCGAAGGCGCCGCCCGCGCCGGCGCCGCCGAGGAAGACGTCGGCGGCGTGCGCGTCGTCCACGCCCCGCACGATGGCGACGACGCTCTGGTCGAGCTGGCCGCAGCCGCGACGGCCGACGTCGTGCTCGTCAGCGCCGACCGCCGTCTCCATGAGCGCGTGCGGCGGATGGGCGCAGAGACCGTCGGCCCCCGCTGGCTCATCGACCGTGTCCGGCTCGACCGCGAACGGGGCGACGGTGCATAGCCAATTGTCTTGACGGGCTGTCGAGCCCGACTTAAGTTACTCATCAGTAACATTTCGGGCTCGACCGGCTCACGGCGGGCACCGGAGAGGAGTGCGGCATGGACAGCGCCGTGACGTATGCACTCGAAGATTCCGTGGCGTGGATCACCATGGACGACGGCAAGGTCAATGCGCTGTCGCCGTCGATGTTGGCCGGGCTGAACGCTGCCCTCGATCAGGCGGAAGCCGACCAAGCCGTCGTGGTCCTGCGGGGCCGCACCGGTATCTTCTCCGCCGGCTTCGACCTGAAGGTGCTACGGGGAGGCGGACCTGATGCCGTGCCGATGCTGCACAGCGGGTTCAAGCTGGCCGAGCGCTTGCTCGCGTTCCCCACCCCCGTCGTCGTGGCATGTGCCGGTCACGCCATTGCCATGGGCGTCTTCGTGGTCCTGTCCGCCGACTACCGCATCGGGGTGAGCGGTCCATATCGGGTCACGGCCAACGAAGTGGCTATCGGCCTGACCATGCCCCGGGCCGCGGTCGAGATCTGCCGCCAGCGTCTGGCGCCGGCACAGTTCAATCGCGCCGTCATGCTCGCCGAAGTGTTCTCACCCGAAGAGGCAGTGACGGCGGGATTCTTCGACCGAGTCGTCGACCCAGCCGACCTGGAGCACACCGTGCGAGAGGTGACCCACCTGCTCGGCGGGCTCGACCCTCAGGCGCATCGGCTCACCAAGCAGCGGGCCCGCGCCCGGCTCCTCCATGAACTTCGAGCAGCCATCGACGAGGACAACGTCGAGCTCGGAGGTTGACGCCACGGGGATCGGTGGACGGGGGATTCGACGTGACTCGGATCAGCTTCCGGCCAGCAGCCCGATGATCCCGTTGCGTGCCAGCTGGATGGCCTCGCACTCAGTGGCGTCGACGAGCTCTGCGACCGTGGTGGCATCGACTTTGTAGCCGGGGATGGCTCGACGTAGTTCGACGTGACACTTCAGTTGGAGCGATGGGCTGCCGAGCTCGGCCGCCTGGGCCAGGGCCTCTCGAAGCAGTGCCAAAGGGTCCGGCGCATCGACGGAATGCCCTTGGCCACCAGCCAGCAGATCAAGCGCGTAAGCGATCTTGGTTACCGTGAGTTCGACAGGATCACCCAAGATCTCCGCCGTCGTCAGGGCGCCTGTCGGGCCGGTGAAGTCGTGCCACCAGCGGGAGGTACGCCCGGTGACCTTCAGGGCGCCCCAGGAATAGCCAATGCCCTCGCAAGCTCGGCGCAGGACCTTCCACACGGCGAGCACGGGGCCCCGCATCCAGGGGCGCGACTGGCCGGCAGCATCGACGTACGAGTGGAGGCGAATGAGATGCTCGAGATAATCGGCGCACAAGCGCAAGCGCTCGGGGGCCACGTTCCGCGCCCTGTGCGAGCCCGGCTGACGGCGCTCCGGCCGCAGATTCCTGGCCATGAGAAGAGCGGGGCCGGCCCAAACCAGTGCAGTCCGCACGACGCCGGCGGAAGCTGCCCAACGTCTCAACCGGAACTGCATGTCGGCTGGACCCGGAATCGCCCTCAACCACAGATTGGAGGCTTTGGCGTGGGTCGCAGCGAGCGATGCCCTGCCCACGTCGCTCAAGATGAGGTCGAACGAAGCCTGGCGCCGGGCGTCCGATGCGAACTTCCGTGCCCGCCAGAAGCGGTCGATCGACGAGGACGCCTGCGCACCCCAAAGAAGCGTCTGCACCTGTGCATTCGAGTCCTTCACCTGTAACCACCGGTCTGCCAGCCGGGCGGCGTCCTGGTACGCACCGGCAGACGCACACAGCGCAGTGAGCGCAGCGATTGCGGTTCCGGGCCTGGCCAATAGCGGCTCGAGATACCTCTCCAGCTGGGCATTGATCGCCTTGCGGTAGGCCGCTTCGACCCGGTCCTCCCTCGAAGCGGCGATGACCGGAGCCGCGAACTGCCCGGCGAGAGCGTTCCATGGAACTTCGCAGAATCGGGCGCCTTCGATGCTGTGGACCCTGTGGAGCAAGTCACCTGTGGCGGGATCCCTCCGCATCGCATGCGGATCCACCCAGAGCACCGGCATTCCGCGAAGGGAGGTGTACAGCCAGGGGAAGAGGTCGAAGTCCCGTGCCGAGTAGCCGATCATGAGCAATCGGCGCGGGGCCGGCTGGATTTCCACTCTCCCGAGCGCCCGAGCGCACTGAGAGAGGTCCGCCACAGTCGACTTGATGGTCTGAGGGCGTTTGGCTGAACCGTGCACCTTGAGGATGTGGGCGGTGCCTGACCGCCTCTCGATCAGGTGCCGGGCTGAGGCGGGGTCCAGGTCGTTCGCCTCACAACGAACGCCGAGCTCGCTGGCGGCGAGCTCGAGGAAATGGTCGACGTTCGTCGTCAGGATGGGCCAGCCGACCGATGCTGACAAGGTCACGAGAGCGTGGTGCCCGACGTTCGGCACCGAACCGGTCCTCCGGCGGGCGTTCGCATCGAGAACGCTCCAGATCTGCAGCACCGAGCGGTCACCGCTGGTCTCGGCGACAACGCCGCAGACGGCTTCGGGAGACAGGCGCTCCAAGAGCCCCGAGTCCAACGGGATGTAGTCGGCAGCGCCATAGAGCCGGCTGAGTATCAGCTTCGCCAGGGAGCCGGCTCCCGGTGCCCATGTCGGTGCCCCGAGGGAAAGACCCGAACCGGCGACAACCAACGTCGGCTCGTCGGTGCCCAGCCAGGCCAACGCCTCGTCGGCCTCGACTCTTCGCGCCGCCTGCCGGGAGCTCACCGGCTGGATCGTAGCCATCGTGGCCCTGTGGTGGTTCGATGCGCGCGGCTGGGCCGCCACCCATCCGGGGAGCCCGATGACTCCGGGCCGGGCGATCAGAACGCGGCGGGATCGAGCCCGCCACCTTCAGGTCATGACCTCTTCTCAACCGATCGAGTGCTGTGGACTCCCGTTATCCTTCTTATCCGTCTTCCTTATCCGTCTTCGTCAGATTGCTCTCTCTCGCTCTTCCTGTCGATCGTGGCCTCCCGCCGGTCGGCGAGCAGTTCGCGCTGATCAGCAGTGAGGTCGCGCGTCTCAGCCACTCGGTCCCGCAGATCGGCGATCCGATCGCGCTCGTCGGCTTGGCGCTCGCGCTCGTCGGCGAGCCGTCTCCGCTCGTCGAGATCATGGAAGTGCCTGGCGTTCATCCATTTTTGAGTCTCCCTGGCCCGTTCGATGGCGGCTTTGGCTCGGGCCGCTTCGGCTCGAGCGCGTTCGATCTGCGCTTTGGCTCGCTCGACCGCGGCCTGGGCACGGCTGGCTTCGGCGGCGATCTGGGTCCTCGCGTATTGCACCCGGGCGCGCTCCGCGTCGGCTTCGGCCTGCTCGAGAACCGCCTCGGCCTTGAGGAGCGCCGCCTCGGCCTTTCGCTTGGCCGCCTCGACGGCTTCTCGCTCCGAGCGATCCGGCTCCATGACGACCTGCACTTCCCGGTCCCTATGCACATCTTCTCACTCTCTGGATGTGCGTGGAGGGAGCATTTCCCCAAGGCGGCCCTGCCGGCGCCCGAGGCCTCCTTGGCGGCCCCCTCGCCAGGCAGCGGACGGGCCTAGCGATTGCGCTCGAAGAGGGCGGCGTTCCCCGCCAATCGAACCAGGTGGTAATGGGGCTCGAGCGATTGAAGCGTCTGTTGATTCTGGGACGACGACGGCGGCACGGAGATGAGGAGGTATCGGACCTTGCCGGCCACCGGCAGCCGCTCGTTGTCCTCACTCGGGCTCCCGTAGTTCCCGGTGCGGAAGGGCGTCGGCCAGAGATAGATCTGGCTGCGGTGATCGAGCTGAGCGACGAAGTAGGTGTCGGCCGACACCACGGCGTTCGGCGGGATCATCGCCACCAGAGCAGCGTTCTCCCGGTTCTGCGGTGAGTCGACCTGCGGGACGATGGGCGGATGTGCGGAGAAGGGCATGAGCCCCCACAGCGAGCACGCCACGGCACTGCACGCGATGGCCACGAAGGGGACGAGCACCCGGGCCAGCCGTCGTCGCTGGACCCCCACGGCATAGGCCGTGCCGATCAGGAGAATCGCCGATGGT
>DATHCF010000105.1:0-2051 GCA_035319705.1 Acidimicrobiales bacterium
CATGCGCACCCGATCTTCCAAGGGCACCCGATCATCGGCGAGAATCCTGCGGAACTGCGTGTCGAAGTCGTCGTGGGCCTCCATGTGCTCCTGGTGGTGGAGCTTCTCGATGGCGGCCTGGTTCCGCTCGTGCAGGAGGAAGAGCGGACGCTGAGCCATCATGTGGCTCATCACGCCGGAAAGCAGCGCGCTCCAGACCTCGAGCGTCATGGGCTCGTCGCCGATCCCCCCCAATTCCGCCCGACCGAATTCGTGGATGCGCATGTGCAGCGCCATCAAAATGTCGTCCTTGGATGCGAAGTAGTAGTAGAGGGCCGCCTTCGTGATGCCGAGTCGCTCAGCGATCTGGCGGAGGCTGGTGCCGTCGTAGCCGTGCTCGACGAAGAGCTCGAGAGCCACGTCGAGGATGCGCTCCCTCGTGCTGCCCGGCTGGTTCGGAGGATCTCCCCCGGGGGACGCCTCGGCAACGGGGGCCACGGCTCGGGCGTCGGTTTCGGTCATCAAATACGATTCTACTTGCCAACCGGTAAGTAGTGCCGTATGGTGCACTTACCGGACGACAAGCAAGCAAGGACAGGTCGCATGGATTCCGCCGTGATCGAAGTCGAGGGGCTGACCAAGCGGTACGGAAAGACGGTTGCCCTGGCCGGGGTGGATTTCTCGGTGTCGGGCGGCACCATTTTCGGGCTGCTCGGCCCGAACGGAGCGGGCAAGACCACCGTGGTCCGGATCCTCACCACCCTCGCCCTGGCGGATTCGGGCCGGGGACGGGTGGCCGGTATCGACGTGGTGCGGCACCCGGGCGAGGTGCGGCGCCTTATCGGCGTCGCCGCCCAGGACGCCACCCTCGACCCCTTGCTCACCGGCCGCCAGAACCTGGTCCTGGTGGGTGAGCTCTCCGACATGGGCCGGGGGCCGTCGAAGGCGCGGGCTGCCGAGCTTCTCGACCAGTTCGAACTGACAGACGCTGCCGACCGGGTTCTCAAGGGTTACTCCGGAGGCATGCGGCGGCGGCTGGACCTGGCCGCGTCGATGATGACCCGGCCACCGGTGCTCTTCCTCGATGAACCCACCACCGGGCTCGACCCCACCAGCCGCCAACGGGTGTGGGTCGCCATCCGCGCCCTGATCGATGAAGGGGTCACGGTTCTCCTCACCACGCAGTATCTGGAGGAAGCCGATGCCCTGGCCGACCGGGTAGTGGTGGTGGACCACGGCAAGGTGATCGCCAACGGGACACCCCTGGAGCTCAAAGAGGCGAGCCGGACCGCACATCTCGAAGTGACTCTGGCAGCGGCTCATCCCGCAGCGGTGGAGGCCATCTCGCCGCACGTCGTCGGCGAAGTGACCGTGAGCGAAGACGGGCGCCGTCTCAGTGCCGGAGTGGACGCGACGACGGGACTGGCCACAGTGGTGGTGCGCGCCCTCGACGGCGCCGGAGCGCTGGTGGACAACATCGAAGTCCGCCGGCCCTCCCTCGACGACGTCTTCTTCTCCCTCACGGGCGGGCATCTCCCCGACGAAGAGGAGCCCGCCCAGATGGAAGGGACGCACGCGGTCTCCGCCGACGGCTACGCCGCAGACGGGATTGCCGGGGAAGTGAGGGTTCACGTATGACGACTACTGCCATCGCACCGCCGGGGCGCTTCGAGCGATCCAGCTGGGCAATTCGGGCGCTCGGAGCGGTGTCCGACACCTGGTCGATGACCAGGAGAAACCTCGTGCACATTTCCCGTGAGCCCATGCAGCTGTCGGACGTGACCCTGCAGCCGGTGTTGTTCACGGTGCTGTTCGTCTATATCTTCGGCGGCGCCATTCCGATCCCCGGCGGTGGGCATTTCGTCGACTTCCTGCTGGCCGGTCTTCTGGCGCTGAACCTCGTCACCTCGACCATGGGCACGGCTGTCGGGCTCAGCACCGACCTCCACGAGGGCATGATCGACCGGTTCCGCGCCCTGCCCATGTGGCGGTCCGCCGTGCTGGTCGGCCGGTCGCTGGCCGACCTGCTGACTTCGTGTCTCTGCGCCCTCATCGTGGCCGTCACCGGGTTC
>DATHCF010000106.1:0-5876 GCA_035319705.1 Acidimicrobiales bacterium
GTGAACCTCCTCCCGCTGGCCCCCGACGAGTCGATCGAGGCCCTGGTGGCCACCAGGGACTTCGACACCGACAGCTACCTCATGTTCGCCACCAAACAGGGACAGGTGAAGAAGACCACCTTCTCCGAGTACGACAAGTCCCGGCGGGAGGGCTTCATCGCCATTGCCCTGCGCCCTAACGACGAGCTGGTGCGGGTGGTGGTCACCTCCGGAGACGACGACGTGGTTCTGGTGAGCCACAACGGCCAGGGCATCCGCTTCTCCGAGCACGACGTGCGGCCGATGGGCCGCGACGCCGCCGGCGTGCGGGGTATGCGTCTGCGAGCGGGGGACGAGGTGGTGTCGTGCGACGTGGTCCGTCCCGACGAGGACATCCTCGTCTTCACCGATGCCGGCTACGGCAAGCGCACCAAGATGGAGCACTTCAGCCGCCAGGGTCGCGGGGGCCAGGGTGTGCGGGCCATCCGGCTCACCGCTGTGCGCGGGCGGGTGGTGGCCGCCTTTATGGCGTCGCTCGACGACGAGATCCTGCTGGTTTCGACCGGAGGCGTGGTCATTCGCACCGCGGTGCGGGAGATCGCCGCCCAGGGCCGTGACGCAACCGGGGTGCGGGTCATGAGTCTCGACGAGGGCCACTCGGTGGCGGCGGTGGCGGCGGTGGTCAGCGACGAAGCCGAGGGTGACGACGGCTGATCGAGTGCCGCCCGGCCCTTCAGAGAAACGGTGCCGCCGGCGATAGTGTTCGAGGTCCGCCGGGGCTATAGCTCAGCTGGTTAGAGCGCAGCACTGATAATGCTGAGGTCGCTGGTTCAAGTCCAGCTAGCCCCACCACAGTGTGTGTGACCACGGTTGATGTGCGTCACATCAATCTATCGGCGCCGCTCGAGGAGCTGGTGGTGCAGGGCCCCGGAGCCACCCCCACTGGGGTCGATCGAGCGCGTCGGCCTCGAACACGCCACGAAGCTCGTCTACGCAATGGGAAGCGAGGAGCTCTTCCGGCTGCTGTGCATCGAGTAGGACTGGTCCGCGGCGCGCCGGGAGGACTTCGTCGTCTCCTCGCTCTTCGACGTCTTCCGCTGACCTCACGCCGCGCTCCGGGCCGACGGGCCGGGCTCCAGGCACCGCCTGGTGACCTCACATCGTCAAAATCGACGATGTGGACGGCCGAAGCCCCTACCTAGCATTTGTGCAGGCCCGCCGACAGTCGGGCCGCTCGGCGATGTGTGGCGGGTGGGTCTTACGTGCGACGGACGCTCGGTACGGCAACCCCAGGCGGGTGGGCTCCCGGGCCTCCGGGGGGGTGCCGGACGTGACAACGGTTCTGGTCACCGGCGGCGCCGGCTTCATCGGCTCCCACGTCGTCGACGAGCTGCTCGGGCAGGGTCACGAGGTCCGGGTCATCGATTCCGTCGTCGAACAGGTCCACGGGCAGGCGGGCCCTCAGCACTTGTCGCCCGAGGCAGAGCTCGTCGTGGGCGACATCCGGGACCGCGACATCCTGGCCAAAGCCCTCGTCGGCGTGAACCAGGTCGTCCACCTGGCAGCGGAAGTCGGTGTCGGGCAATCGATGTACGAGGTCTTCCGGTACGTCGACGCCAATACCGGCGGGACCGCCGTACTTCTCGACATCATCGCCAACGACCCGGGCGACATAGAGCGGCTCGTCGTGGCCTCCTCGATGTCCATCTACGGTGAGGGGCTGTACGAGTGCGCCGAACACGGCCCCGCTGCTCCCCGGCTGCGGAGCAAGGCACAGTTACGGGCGCGCCAATGGGAACCCAGATGCCCTGTCTGCGACGCAGAGCTGCGCCCGGTGGCCACTGTAGAAGACAAGGCGCTCCTCCCGGCCTCGGTCTACGCCATCTCCAAGATGGACCAGGAGCTCCTCTGCCTGAGCGTCGGTGCCGCCTACGGCCTCGATGTCGTGGCCCTGCGCTACTTCAACACCTACGGACCGCGCCAGGCCCTGTCGAATCCGTACACCGGGGTGGCAGCCATCTTCTGCAGCCGGCTGCTCAACGGCCGTTCCCCGCTGGCCTTCGAGGACGGCCGGCAGTTGAGGGACTTCATCCACGTGCGCGACGTCGCACGGGCCACAGTCTTGGCACTGACCAGCGTCGAGGCGGCCGGTCAGGCGGTGAACGTCGGTGTCGGTTCGCCCCTGACCGTCCTGCAGGTCGCCGAGATGCTCGCCCAGGAGTTGGGCGTCGACGTCGACCCTGAGATAACCGGGAAGTTCAGGGCAGGGGATGTCCGGCACTGCTGGGCCGACGGCAAGAAGGCGCGCGACCTTCTCGGGTTCGAGCCGGAGATACCCCTGCGGCGCGGTGTCGCCGAGCTCGTCGAATGGGTGTCGACCCAGACAGCCGCAGATGCCGTCGACGCCGCCTATGGCGAACTCGGCTGCCGTGGGCTCGTGGTGTGATGTCCCTGATCGCCGCCCTCGGTGCCGGGCGCACCACCCTGGTCGTCCTCTTCGGCGCCACTCAGGGCCTCTATTTCCTGGTCCTCGTCGTCATGGCGTACTTCTACACGCGCCCGGTCGACCGGGTGGAGCTGGACGACCTTCCCTCCGACGAGCAGGCCTATCCCCACATCCTCCTGCTCTATCCGGTGCTCCGCGAGCCGGAGGAGACGATGCGCACGACGTTCCTCGCCATCGACAAGATCGACTATCCCGGAGACCGCTACCGCATCGTCGCCATTCCCAACCACGACGATGCGGCGACCATCGCCGCCCTACAGCGGCTGCAGGCCGAATTCCCGTGGCTTGAGATCCTGACGGTGCCGTCCACCGCCGATCCCTCGTGGAACGTGGTCTGGGACGCCTGGAGTGCCAACCCCAAGGCGTACTGGTGGCATGCAGGCAAGCGGGCCAGAAACCGGGACCTTCCTCCCAAGAAGACCCGTCAGCTCGTGTACGCCTTTTACACCCTGTGCCCCGCCGAAGGTGACGAGACACTGGTCAGTTACATCGACGCCGACAGTGCGCCGCCTCCCAGCTACTTCATCCTGGCGGCGGCAGGATCGACCAAGTACGACGTGGTGCAGCTCACCAACGTCGCCGGGAACCCGCTCAAATCGCGGGCCAGCACTTTCCATGCCTTCGACCACATGTGCTGGGACGCGTCCATGTACGCTCACATGTCCGCCCACGGGAAGCATCCCTACTACGTGCTGGGCAAGGGCTTGTTCTACCGGTCGTCCGACCTCCATGCCCTCGGTTCGTTCCACCCGTGGCTGACGATCGAGGACCCGGAAGTGGGCATGCGGTTGTGGGTGAACGGCCGCCGGCTGGGGGTCTCGTCTCAGCCGCTCGTCGAGGAAGTGCCCGACACCTTCCGCGGCGGGGTCAGCCAGCGCAAGCGCTGGATCTGCGGCTTCTTCCAGTCGGCGTCCACCCCGCTCAAGCAGATGGGTATGACCTTCCGTCAGCGCATGTTGGCCCGCCTCAACGTGGTCCCCTGCACGACCCTGCTCGTCAACCTGGTCGGCCTGCCCGTGGGGACCTGGATACTGACCCTGGTCGCGCTGGGCGACCGGCCCATCGATCTGGCCCTGACGGTGCTGGCCGCCGTCAACGTGGCCGGGCTCGTCGTCATCGTCGGGCACAACTGGCTGACCGCGTGGAGGATGTCGGGGTTGGTCCTCGGCGGCCCCCGGGCCAGGCTGCAGTTCGTCTGGCGTGTGAACCCGCTGGCGCTGCTCGTCTACTGGGTGATCTGGGTCGTCCCGCTGGTCATGGGCATGCAGATGTTCCTGCGCGACCGCGGCCTGGCCTGGGAGCGCACCGAGAAGGTGGATGCCAACCACGATCTCATCCGGGCCTTCAACGATCTGGCCGGAATGGGTGTGGCGGAAGCAGAAGCGAGCGTCTAACCGAAGCGGCCGGCCAGCACCTGGCCGGCGCTGTCACCAGCCTCGCAGGCGACGGCCGACGGGCAGGTCACGCTCCACACCACGTTGCCGGGATCGACGACGGTGTCGGTCCACTGCGGCGACCCTGACGAGACGTCGGAGGATGCCAGGACCTGGCCGCTGTCGTCGCTGGCCACGCAGACCGAAGTCGAGGGGCAGCTGACGGCCGCGATCCAGCCCTGTTGGTCGCTGCCGACGAGCTGCCATGCACGCCCCGAGGCGGGGGCGGTCGAACGGAGCAGTCCTCCTCCGCCGTCACCGGCGACGCACAGTGTGGCGCTGGGGCAGGCGAGCGCGCCGATGCCCGGGACGTGCAGGGCGTTCACGCTCCAGGATCCGGCGAGGGGATCCGACGAGGCCAGGATCTCGCCGTTCTGGTCGCCGGCGATGCAGGTCGACGAGCTCGGACAGGCGATGGTCCAGATCGTGGTGTCGACGACCTGCGTGCGGGTCCACGCCGAAGGTCCGCCCGCCGGTGCGGCCGAGGTGAGCACCGCGCCTTGTCCGTCGACCGCTGCGCAGAACGAAGGCGACGGGCAGGCGATCGCCCACAGCGTCCGGCTCCCGTCGACCTGCTCCCTCGTCCAAGTCGGAGTGGCGGCGGTGGGATCGGTCGAGGTGAGCACCGCTCCGTTGCCGTCTGTGGCCGCGCAGAACGAGCTCGAGGGGCAGGACAGACTGGTGATCCAGTCGCGGGGATCCGCCTCCACCGCCCGCCACGACGGCGACGACGAGGTGACGTTCGCCTCGAAGATGTGGCCTGCGTCGTCGGCAGCCAGGCACACGGAGATCTGCGGACAGTCGATCGTGTCGATCGCATCGCGGGTGTCCACGGCCTCGGTGCTCCATGTGGGCCCGCCGGCGCCGAACGTACCCAGCAGGATTTCTCCCGACTGATTGCCCACGGCGCAGAAGGAAGCGGCACAGGACGCCGCGGTCGCGTAATTCGTCGCACCGGTCACCGCTACACGGGAGAGCGACCAGCTCGTCGGGGGGCCGGCCGTCACCGGGGCGGCCAGCACGTCACCCCATGAGTCGGCGGCCGCACATTCGGTCGAGTCGCAGGAGACGGCCGACACCCAGTTGCCCGAATCCACGTTCGAGTGGGTCCAATTCCCCCACGGATCCCCGGTGGTGAGTACGTCACCGGTCTCGTCACCGGCGACGCAGATGCCGCCGGCCGAACACGAGATGGAGAGCACTTGGCTGGTCGCCGCCGGGAACGGTTGCACCGACCAGGCGGTCTTCCCGTCCGCCGGCTCGTCGGACAGAAGCAGGTGGTCGGACGAGTCCACCGCCGCGCACAAGCTGGCCGAGGGGCATGTCAGGCCGACGATCGTGTTGCCCGGATCGACAGAGGCGAGTTGCCATGTTCCTTGCGTCGGGGTCTGCGAGGTCAAGATGTTCCCGGAGGAGTCCGCTGCCACGCACAGCGACGCCGTCGGACACGACACGGCGGTGATGGGCCTGCCCCCGTCGACCGCCGATGTCGCCCACGCTTGTGCCGGGCCCGTGGGGTCGGTGGAGGTGATCACGTTCCCGGCGGTGTCGCCCAGGACGCACAACGCCGATGAGGGGCACGACGCCGAGCTGATCGAGGTCGCCACGTCGACGAGGGAGTGCTGCCAGGTCGCATCCGGCTCGTCCGGCGTGTCGGTGGAGTACGTAGCCGTCGGCGTCGCCGGCCACGCAGAGATCGGCGTCAGGACAGGACAGCGCTTCGATCTGGTCCGGGGGCCCCGTTGGGGCCAGATCCCCGACCACCTGCGGCGCCGACCAGTTCCAGTGCGCGGTCGAACTCGCCGTTGTCTGACCGGCTTCACCGGCCTGGCAGAGACCGGCGCCGGAACACGAACCCGGCTCGTTCTGGTTGGACGAGCCCGGGCGGACCACCCCGCCCGTCAGCTCCGGCACCGACCAGCTCGCTTGCGCCGTCGCCCCCGGCATGGCGTACGGGG
>DATHCF010000107.1:0-9356 GCA_035319705.1 Acidimicrobiales bacterium
TACGCGTCGGAGAGCGACCCCGGTCCCTACCCGTTGTCCGCCTCTACGCCCATAGAACAGGGGTCCGATGCCCACGCCATCATGGTCAACCCCTCCACCTGCACCCTCTACGAGCTCTACGACACCAACTACGTACCGGACGGCCAGTCGACCGCAGGTTCCGGGGCGATCTGGAGCCTCGACTCCGACGCTCTTCGCCCCGCCGGATGGACCTCGGCCGATGCGGCGGGACTCCCGATACTTCCCGGCCTCGTCAATTACGACGAGGTGATTTCGGGGGCGATGAATCACGCCATTCGATTCACCGCCCAGTGCACGACTCAGGCGTACATATGGCCCGCACGCCACGAGGCCGGACAAGACGACCCCGACTGTCCGCCGATGGGAGCTCGTTTCAGGCTGGACGCCAGCTTCGGCCTCCCGTCGTCTCAGTGCGACGCCATGTGTCAGACGGTCATCACGACGATGAAGACCTACGGCCTGATCCTCGCCGACAACGGCAGCAATTGGTACTTCCAGGGCACTTCGGACACCCGGTGGACGGACCAGGACGTCGATCAGCTCAAGGCCATCCCGGCGAGCGCCTTCGTGGCGGTGGACGAGTCCTGCCTGATGGTGTCCCCGGATTCGGGGCAGGCCTACCAGCCGGGTACCAGCGCGTTCGCCAGCCATTGCGGATAAAAGGGGAAAAGGGCCGGAAGACCGCCCCGGCCGCTGGCGTACGGAGCGGTGATTCGACAGCCCTTTCTCTGTGGTGCACCCGGGATCGTGGACAGCGCCGCTGTCGGCCGATCGAGCGCTTGGGCTCTAAGGTTGCTGCGTGGCAGCAGAGGGAGCCCAACCTGGCTGGCCGAGCGAGTTGAGCGCCGTCTTCGAGCGATCGGTGACGGTCGAGTACGGGAGCCTGACGCGTTCGGGAAGGCCGATAACGGTTCCGGTGTCTCCCTATATCGGTGCCGACGGAAGGACCCTTGATGTCTCAACCGGGCTGACGTACCCGGCCAAGGCCGACCGCGCTCGCCACGATCCAAGGGTGTGCTTGCTGTATTCGGATCCGATCGGTCCCGGGATGGGCCGACTTCCGACTGTGCTCGTACAGGGTCACGCTGCTGTCAGGGACGCGGACCTGCAAGGGAACACTGATAGGTACGTCCAGCTGGCCGCGGCGAAATACCCGGCCACGATCAAGGGTGTCCCCAGGGTCCTGCTGAGCAGGCTCGCCTACTACTACGCCAGGATATGGATCGAGGTCACACCCCTACGGGTGCGTTGGTGGCCAGATCGAAACCTCGACTCAGAGCCAAACCAGTGGCTGGCTCCCGCCGACACCGACCTACCGCAGTCGGATCCCCCTCCGCGCGGCGCGGCGCCACCGCCGTGGAGGCAGCAGCCTCTCGACTGGCGCTCCGTGGTCGGCGATGTCATCAACCGGCTCAAGCTCAGCGACGTGACTGCCGTCGATCCCAGTGGCTATCCCGTTTGCGTACCCGTTCGCCTGGGAGCGCTCGAAGGCGACACGCTCGCCTTGGAAGTTGGTTCCGGTGCGCCGGAACTCGTCCAAGGTCCGGCGTGTCTTAGCGTTCACTCCCATGGCGAAGTCTTCTCGGGACAGGAGAATCGGACCCTTATCGGACGGCTTCTCCCAGCTGCCGGGGGACACGCCTTTGTCGTCGAGCGTGCGCTGGGAGATTGGAGCGCAGCCGGCAACAAGCTTCGTATGGTGGCGGGATTCGTGGGAAAGGCTCCCAAGCTCGCGCCCCGTCTCAAAGCGGAGGCGGCGCGACGGAACCAACCCGTTCCGAAAGTGCGGCTCAGTCCATCGAACTGAATATTCTTCGCTCACTCTCGCTCAGAGCGTAGGTGGTGAGCCAGTGCACTCGGTCTACGAAGGCCTCGTCCCGCTGGTTCGATCTCAGCAGGTCGTCGAGGAGCTGGACGTACTTGCCAATCGTCGCCCGACTTCTGGGGAGGGCGGTGTCAGAGGTGAAGATCAGACCGGCGTGTCTGCGTCCCTCGACCGCCCACCGCCGGGCGATCACGGTGAAGTCGGCGACGTTGTTCGTGAGAAGTGCCCGCTGCTCGCTGTTGCACGGCACCAGGAGGGACTCGTCCTCCTCCAGGTCCCAGCCCATCTCCAGGGCGCCGACGGCATCGTGCCACGACGCCGCAGCTCCTCGGCGATCACCGTCGAGTGATGATGGTCCAGAGACAGCTTCACGCCAGGGCGCTCTGCTGGCGCTCCCATCGGTCGCGTTCGAACCGCTCAGCCCGCTCGGCGGCTGCGGCATCCTCATCGACCTCGTCGCTGAAATCCGCGCAGTACTCCACGGCGGCACGCACGAGCCTCGGCGATGTGCCCAGGTAGTCCGCCGCGTTGGCGATGTCGCCGTTGCTGGCGCGGACGGTGGACAACGACCTGGTGGACGTAGAGGCGGGTTCCCACGACGAGTGGCTGACGGCGGCCCCCGGGCCCTCGGTGGAATCGAATCAGCGGGTGCCGCTCCAGCCGGAGAGCCTCGCCAAAATAGTGCTGACTATTCGGGGAAGACGAACCTCTCGGCGCGAGCGCGCATGGCTGCACAATCGGCGGGCAGCAGGAACCCGGCCGCCACCGCCGCCCCGAGCGCAGCTTCGTAGGCGAGCAGGTAACCCGCCTCGTCGCCGTAGAGGCGCCGCAAGGTTGCGCCGTCGAAGGGGATCGTCGACCCGAAGAGCATGCAGAGTGTGCTGGCGCCCTCGGGCGCCTCACCGCTCAGGGTTGCCACCGGTGCCTCGACGTCCGGGGTCCGCACCCCACCCCGAGCGTTGCCCAGCTCGTCACGGGCAACCAACGGTGGCGAGGTCGACGCCAACTCCAGTGGTGGGGCGACAGGGGGAGGTGACCCCTCGGTGACCCAATGCACGAGGGCATGGAGGGCGGCTTGGACCACCTCGTGGTGGGGGCCGCTGTTGACGGCAAAGTCGCAGCCGAGCAAGGGCGCGTAGGCGCCGGCGATGTAGGCATCGGCATGGGCGGTGCCCGCCACCTCCCACGTCCGGATGTGGCCGGAGTCCGGTTGCCGGGCCGAAACGAACCGGAGGAGGGCGCCGAGATCGGTTTCGGTCTCGAAGATGAGGACGGGCGCTCCCACGTCCTCCCGGATGTGCACTCCGTCGGGCACGGCATCATCTCCCCCTGGTTCACCGGACAGCGACGCCGCTGATCCACCCCGGCTGTGAACGAGGAATCCCTCATAGACCGCCGTCCTCGGGTGGATTGCATTGAGGTACGTCGTCAAGAAGAACGCCGACTGCGACTCCCCCATGGCAAGGACCCTGTGGACGGGCAAGTCGCCGAGTGGCGGAGGATCACCGTCGGCGCGTAGCGCCCATCCGACCTGGGAGAAGAGGTCGAAAGCGAAGCGGTCACCGGGGTGGCCGAGCGCCCCATAACGCTCGGGTCTCCTCCCGACCAGCCCGCCACGCGGACGGACCCCGGGCACCTCGAGCAGCGGGGCGCCGCCGTCGACCCCGAGGGCTTGCGCCGAGACCGCCACATAGGCATGGCCGCTCCGAAGAATCTCCTCGTGGAGGTAGGACCACTCCGCCGCGGCCTCCACTCCGCCCGACACGTTGCACCACTCGACCAGGACCGTGCCGCTGGAGCGCTCGGCTCCGACCGGCCGGCGTACGACGATCCTCGTCGCGTACGGTGCCTCGTCCACCGGCTCCGCCGTCCACCGGCCGTCGGGGGTGAGGGGCGCCGACGGCCGGTAGGCGACGGCGGTCCCGGAGGCGAAGAACTCCTCCTCCACGTAACCGTGTCCCTCGAGGTCGACGGGTATGGGGCACACCGGCTCCACGATGCGGCCAGCCGTGATCGGGCCTCGCAGGGCGGCGGCCCGGGCTGGCTCGACAGCCGTCACGTGCCAGGGCCCGGCGCCGCGGCGGCCTGCGCGGCCAGGGCGCGGGCCCAGCGGTAGTCGGCCTTTCCGGCCGGTGAGCGGGCGATGGCGTCGGTGGTCACCACGATCCGAGGCACCTTGTAGGCGGCCAGGCGCTGGCGACAGGCGTGGCGGACGGACTCCGCGTCGAGGGCGACGCCCGATCGGGGCTGCACCACGGCCACCACCTGCTCACCGAAGCGCTCGTGCGGGGCGCCGACCACCACGGCGTCGGCCACGTCCGGGTGCTCACGCAACACTCGTTCGACCTCCTCGGGGTAGACCTTCTCGCCGCCGGTGTTGATGCTGAGCGATCCGCGCCCGAGGATGGTGATAGCGCCCTGCGCATCGACGGTCGCCAAGTCGCCGGGAAGTGACCAGCGCTTGCCCTGCGCCTCCACGAAGGTGGCGGCCGTCTTCTCGCGGTCACCGAGATAGCCGAGGGGAATGTGCCCGCTGCGCGCCAGGCGCCCGACCACTGCCGAACCGGGTGACACCGGCCGGAGCTCGTCGTCGAGCACCGTGGTCCGCTCGTCGACACGAAGGCGCGGGGCTCCATAGGGGTCGTCCTGGGGGGCGCTGCCACCGAGCTGCCCGGTCTCCGAAGATCCAAAGGCGTCGATCACCATCACATTGGGCAACGCCGCCGCCAGACGGCGCTTGGTGACGGCGGACAGCCCGGCACCCCCGGAGCCGACGGCCAGCAACGAAGAAGTGTCGATGTCGTCGGAGTGTTCCTCGAGCCAATCGAGCGCGGGCATCGCCATGGCATCGCCCACGATCACGAGGATGTTCACTGATTCGGCAGCGGCCAGCTGCCACAGAGCCTCCGGGTCGAAACGCCCGGCAGGCAGGGTGACGACCTCACCCCCGCCGAAGAGCAGGGTGAAGGCGAGCCACTGGCCGCTGGCGTGCATGAACGGCGGAGACGCCAGTGCAACAAGGCCGGGGTGCATGACGCGGCCGGCGAGCTCCTCGGGTGCGCTGATCATGTTCCCGAGCGATAACGGGTCCCCGCCGCCCATGGCGGCGAAGAAGATGTCCTTGTGGCGCCAGAGCACGCCCTTGGGCATGCCGGTGGTCCCGCCGGTGTAGATGCAGTAGAGGTCGTCGGAAGAGCGCGGCCCGAAGTCCCGAACGGCCGAGGCTCCGGCGAGCGCCTCCTCGTAGTCACCGCCGAGCCCGGCGGGAGGCGACTCGTCTTCCACCTCGAGTACCAGGCGCGGTTCACGCAGGGCGGAGAGGGCGCCGGCAACGGCGTCGCCGAAGCCGCTATGGAAGACGAGGCCCACGAGCTGCGCGTCCCCGTAGAGGTAGCGCAGCTCGTCGGAGACGTAGCGGTAGTTCACGTTCACCGGCACGGCCCGGATCTTGAAACAGGCGAGCATCACCTCCAGGTACTCCGGCCCGTTGGCCAGCTGCACGCCGACGAAGTTTCCGGCGCCGATCCCACCTCGAGCGAGACGGTGAGCCAGACGGTTCGCCCGTTCGTCGAGCTCGCCGTAGCTCAGACGCCGCCCGTCGGCGACGACGGCTGTCTGCTCGGCGGCCACGTCGGCCACGGTCTCGAAGAGATCGGCCAGGTTGAACTCCACGCCACCTCCTGCGCACCCGGCGGTCTCCGATGACGGCTACGTAGTATGGCCGCAGGAGCCGGTGGCGGACCGGCCGGCAGCGCGAGGGGGGTGACATGGCGCAGTCGATCGTCAACCGGGTCGTCGCCAGCTACCAGGCGGTGACGAAGTTCCTAGGCCGACGGGCTCTGGCCCGGGCCACCCTGGCCATCCCCCGCACGCTTCGGTTCATGGGCACCTCCGCCCTGAGCGGCGAGGTCTCGGAGTCGGTGACGGCCCCGGCGCTGTCGTTCGGCTTCGTCGCCGGCGTCGCCATGGACGAGACCCTGCTGGCCATGGCCATGACGCCGAACCGCTTCCCCCGCCGGGCCGACTACACCCGGGTGGCCGAGGAGCTGGCCGAGGCTCGGCGCATGTATTCGCGACGCGGCTGGCTGGCCCGGCCCGGCACCTACCACCGCACCCCACCACCGCTCACCGTCAGCGAGGTCGAGCTCAGTCGGGGCTGGGCCACGGGCCAGCCGTACGAGCGCGTCAGCTGGGAGAGCCACTTCGAGCCCCGTCCCGAGGAGCCCGGGGGCGAACGCTGGACGAACTACGAACCCAACCGACGCGCCGTCGCCACCGTGGTGCGCAACGGGGACGATGCCCGCCCCTGGGTCGTCGGCGTGCACGGCTTCTGCATGGGCTATCCCTTCATGGACTTCGTGGGCCTGCAGGCGTCGCTGCTGCACCGGCGACTCGGCTTCAATCTGGCGCTGCCGGTGCTTCCGCTGCACGGGCCGCGTAAAGTGACCCGCGTCAGCGGCGAGCCCTTTCTGTCGTTCGACCTCATGAACACCGTTCACGGGCTGGCGCAGTCGGTGTGGGACATCCGCCGCCTCCTCACCTGGCTTCGGGCCCAGGGGGCGACCTCGGTAGCCCTCTACGGCGTGTCCCTCGGCGCCTACGTGGTGGCACTGTTGGCCGGGCTCGAGGAAGCCGACGCCGTCGTGGCCGGCATCCCAGTGGTGGACATCCCGCGCCTGTTCCACCAGCACAGCCCGGTGCACATCAGGGCCCGCTCCATCGAGCACCACATCATGGGCGGCACGGCCGAGGACGTGTTCAAGGTCGTGTCCCCGCTGGCGTTCGCTCCCAAAGTCCCCCGCCAGCGTCGTTTCCTGTACGCCGGCTA
Source organism: Acidimicrobiales bacterium (assembly GCA_035319705.1). Lineage (GTDB taxonomy): Bacteria > Actinomycetota > Acidimicrobiia > Acidimicrobiales > UBA8190 > UBA8190. The sequence goes on from DATHCF010000107.1 coordinate 6,675, forward strand.
CGGCGACCGCCTCGCCTTGCCGGACCAGGCCAGGCAGCTCTGGCAACACTGGGGCGAGCCACGCATCGGCTGGTATCCGGGCAACCACGTCGGCTATCTGTGGAGCCGGCAGGTGGCGCGGTTCCTGGCCGAGTCGCTGACCACATCGAAGCCGCCCTCGGAGAAGGACGCCGAGGCGCTGGCGCCCGGAGCCTGACATGGAGCCGATGCGCGGGCTTGATGCCAAGTTCCTCTACTCGGAGACGCCGACCGCGCACATGCACACCCTGAAGGTGGCAATCTTCGATGTCGGAGAGGTGCCCGGTGGGGTCTCCTACGAGGAGGTGGTCGCCCACCTCGAACGTCGTCTCGACCGCCTGCCACCCTTCCGCCAGCGGGTGGTGCCCGTGCCGCTCGCTCTCGGGCACCCGGTGTGGATCGAGGACCCCGACTTCGACCTGCGTAACCACGTCCACGCTCGCTCCGTCGCACCCCCCGGCGGAGAGCGCGAGTTGGCGGCGCTGGTGGCGGAGGTGGCCGGGCGCCCCCTGGCCCGGGACCGCCCGCTGTGGGAGATCGTGGTCGTGGACGGCCTAGCGGGGAACCGCATTGCCGCCGTGGCCAAGATCCACCACGCCGTGGCCGACGGCGCCACCTCGGTGGCCCTGCTGCTTCAGGCCTTGGCGACAGGGCGCTCGGTTGGTCCGCGTCCGCAGTGGCGGCCGGAGCCCGTGCCCACCCGTCGGAGCCTGTTCCGCATGGCGCTCGTGGCCCACCTCCGGCGGCTTCGGCGGCTTCCTTGGCTCGTGACCCGCTCGGCCACCGGGCTGCGCCAGGCGGCGAAACGCCGCCGGGAGGCGTTGGTGCGGCCACCGCTCCCGCTCACCGCCCCGCGTACGCCGCTCAACGTGGCGCTCACCTCAGGGCGGACCTTTGCGATGACGAGGCTGCCTCTCGAGGACCTGAAGGTCGTCCGCCGCGCCTTCGGTACCACCTTGAACGACGTGTTCCTGGCCGTGTGCAGCGGAGCGCTGCGCGAGTACCTGCTGCGTTCCGGTGCCCTGCCCGATCGTCCGCTCGTGGCCAGCGTCCCCTTGTCCACGGCGCCGAATACCCCCCGCCGAGGGGGTAACCACGTCGACAACCTCTACGTGTCGCTCGCCACCGACGTGGCGGACCCGGTTGAGCGCTTGCGCCACATCAGTGCCGTGGCCGCCAGTGCCAAGGAGATGCGGGGAGCCCTCGGGACGGACCTGCTCGAGGAGCGGGCCGAGATCGTGCCGCCTCAGCTGTACTCGCTCGCCATCCGGGCATGGACCCGCTCCAAGCTGGCCGATCGGGTGCGCCCGCCGCTCAACCTCGTCGTCTCGAACGTGCCGGGCCCGTCGGAGCCCATCTGTGTCGGCGCGGCCAAACTGGAGGCGCTGTACTCGGTCGGCCCCATCCTCGAAGGCATCGGCTGCAACATCACCGCCTGGAGTTACACCGGCAACATGTATGTCTCGGTCCTGGGCTCCCCGCCCAGCCTTCCCGACCCGTGGCCGATCATCGACGCCCTGCACCGATCGCTCGACGAGCTGACCTCCGCTGCCAGCTCCGTCGGCGCGCCGGCTGCTGCCCCTGGTCCGTGACCGAGGGCCTGCCGGCGGGCCTGGCCCGTGACCCGGATTTCCTCCGCAGGGTGCGCCCCGTGCTCGAGGGTTTCGCCGCCTACTTCCGCTCCGAGGTGCGAGGCTTCGACCGGCTGCCCACGAAGGGCCCGTTCCTCGTGGTGGGCAACCACTCCGGCGGCCAGATCCCACCCGACCTGCCCGTGCTCCTCACCGCCTGGTGGCGCGAGCGCGGCGAGGACGAGCCTGTATATGCCCTCTTCCACTCGTTCTTCCTGGGGATTCCCGGTGTGGGCCGGGTGATGGCCCGCGCCGGCGCGGTGGAGGCGGGAGTTCAGGTGGCGGAGGCGATCCTGCGCAGCGGGGGGATCATCATCGACTTCCCTGGCGGCGACTACGAGGTGTTCCGTGTCTGGCGCGAGCGCAACCGGATCGAGTTCGGCGGCCGCCTCGGCTTCGTGCGTCTGGCGCTTCGCACCGGTGTGCCCATCGTCCCCGCCGTGTCGATAGGCGGACAGGAGACGTTGGTCGTTCTGGCTCGAGGCGAACGCCTGGCCAAGTGGCTGCACCTCAACCGTTTGTTCCGCATCAAGGTGATGCCCCTCGTCGCCGGGCCGCCCTTCGGCGTCGTACCCGGAGGCATCCCCACCTGGCCTCTGCCGGCCAAGATCACCGTCGAGCTCGGCGAGCCGATCGACTTCTCGGCGCACTACGGGCCCGAGTCTGCCGACGACGCCGCCGTCGTGCAGGCCTGCTACGACGAGGTGGTCGCCGTCATGCAGTCGACGCTCGACCGCTTGGCCTCGGAACGCAGGTTCCCAATCTTCGGCTGAAAGCGGTCTCGAGCTACAGCAAGCCCTCTCGGCTGACGTGTCCCAGAGGATCTGACTCTGGGAGCGACCACTCCTAGAATGCTTGCCATGACGGCAGCGGCCCGGTTCCGGGTCGAGGAGCTCGCCCGGCGTTCGGGCCTCTCGGTCGACACGATCCGCTTCTATCAAAAGCGAGGTCTGCTGGATCCCCCGGAGCGCGAGGGCCGGATCGTCTGGTACGGGCCCACCCACGCGGAGCGCCTGGCGCGGATCAGAGAGCT
>DATHCF010000108.1:0-4900 GCA_035319705.1 Acidimicrobiales bacterium
CCGCTGTTTGTTGCGCCACTCCTCCTCCGACGGCGCCACCCAGCCTGGTTTCCAGAAGTGGAGGTCGAGATGAATGACCGGCAAGCCCGTCATTGCTCCCAGGGAAAGCGAGAAGGTGCTCTTCCCGGACCCTGCCAATCCAGTCACGATGACGCGGCGGCCAATCGTCAAGGCGGCATTTGGCATGACCTCAGTCTCCCTCAAGTGCGAGTAAGGGCAGGCGGGATTGATGCCGGGACCAGGTCGCCCTGGTCAGAGCCGGGATCAGGGCCTCCGACGACCAGGCCGCCCTGGTATGACGGCCCGGCGTGATCTCGGGCGGGTGGCCTCCGAGCCAATGCGACCTGCATCGGCACTTGTAGGTCGGGGCGCAACTCAATACCAGCGGAGCGTTACCGGATGCCCTGTGCAAGACTCGCTGGGGTGCGGCAACGGTCTCTTGGCCTGGTTCCCCTTGCACTGACCTTGTGCTTGGGTGCGGCCTGCGGTGGTGGACCTAGCCAGACGGCCCGATCCAGTTCGACAACCACCTCCACCTCAACCGTTCCATCGTCCACATCCACCGTGGCCATCAGCAGCGTCACGTCGGACTCGCCCAGTGGCCCTGTGGTCTGGCAGACGGGTGATCCGATCCCTTCGGCGGGTGCCAATGGCTACAACGGCTACTACTGCTGCTATCCCCCATACCCTGACGAGGTGAATCGGAGTGAGAGCGCAGGCTGTGCCGGCACAGCTCAACAAGGCCTCGCACCCCCACAGGACTACTACCAAGGTGTATACGGCGGCTACTTCTTGAATGGGGATAGATGCTGAACTGAGGTGGCGGTGTCGTTCAGCGATGCATGTTCTCGGACGGGTGGCATGCGGAATGGGGTGACCTCAACCGGCACGTCTCGATCACACAGCCGAAAGATCGTGGGCTCGGGCTTGGGCACGCTCTCGTACGGCTTTCAGGAGCCCGGGGAAGATAAAACGGTGGAAGGGCTTGAAGGCGTACCAGTACAAGTAACCAAACACACCGTGCGGGTCGAAAAAGGCCGTCTGTTCGATGCGCGATCCATCGGCATCGGGAAGGATCTCGAACTGTAGCCATGCAGTTCCGGGCAGTTTCATCTCTGCTCGCAGCCGTAGCAGATGCGGCGGCTCGAGTGCCTCCACCCGCCAGAAGTCCAAGGGTTCGCCAACTCGAAGCTGGCGAGGGTGTCGGCGACCCCGTCGCATGCCCACCCCGCCGAAGAACCGGTCGAGGATCCCCCGGATTTGCCACAGGGCGTTGCCGGCCGGCCATCCGTCGTCGCCACCCAGCGCGCTCACAATGTCGAAGACGTTTCCTGCGGGCGCCGAACAGAGAGTGCGGTGGCGTTCGAAAAGCATTCCTTCATGTACCGCAAGCTGGCGGCTCTGGGCGTGATCCCCTCCGAAACTGGCAAGGCTCGATGCCCACGTCGTTTCGACCTCGTCACTGGCTACCCGGGCGAGTGCCAACTCGAGCGCGGCATGGTATCCCATAGGGCTTACTGCGAACTCCTTGAGGGCGCGGTCATCTCGCACCACGATGTCGTGATGCATGCTCGCCACCAACGGTCGGACGATGGAATGCGGAATCGGGGTAACCAGGTTGATGAATCGGCTGCTCCATTCGGGATGTGGCACCGGAAAGGCCAGGATCACCCGTTGTAACCCACGAATGTGCGCGTATTCGATCATCATCTGCCGGTATGTCAGTACGTCGGAGCCGCCGATCTCGTAGATTCCCTCGACATCAGGGTGGTCGAGCGCCTCGATCAGATACTCGAGGACGTTTCGCACACCGATGGGTTGGCACTGCCTGGCCACCCACCGCGGCGTGATCATGATTGGCAAACGCTCGGTCAAGTACCGGATCATCTCGAAGCTCACGGACCCGGAACCGACAACGACCGCGGCCCTGAACTCAATCACCCGGACCCCGCTGGCGGCCAGGATGCGGCCTACCTCCTGGCGAGAGGCCAGATGATCGCTCAACCTCCCGGCTGGATTCCCAAGTCCTCCGAGGTAGATAATCCTCTTCACATCGGCTTCAGCTGCGGCAGATGCGAACAGCTGAGCAATTTGGCGATCGCGTTCCGGGTAATCCTCGCCGTTGGCCATCGAGTGCACGAGGTAGTAAGCCACATCGATACCGTCCAAAGCTCTGCGGGCGGCACCTTGGTCAGCCAGATCACCTTCGACGACCTCGACGCCGGGCCACCTGTGGAGATCTATGTGGCCAAGGTCGCGAGCAACACAGCGGATCCACTCCCCCCGGGCGTTCAGTCTTTTGACTAGGCGGCCACCGATGTAACCGGTGGCTCCTGCTATCAGGATGTGCTGTCGCTTATGGCCATCGCCGGTGACGTTGCTCACTTCAGCTGACCCCCTACCCGCCACCTCTCGGAGTCGTGTGTGACCAAGCACTTTGCCTAGCGTTCGACCGGGGAGCCCGACTGCCCGAATAGGAGCTGGCGTCCTCTCGACGCGCACCGACCAGGCTCACAAGAAGCCCGATCGGTGACGAGTCTCGCGTCGAGCGGTGCTGAGGCTCCCTCACACGCCTGCCAGTACCCGCTCCTCATTGTGGTGCGACCGGGGGAACGGCACGTCCTCGGGTGTCCGGAGGAAGTGCCACACTCCCAGCCCGATGAGGATGAGCATCACGAAGGCCAAGCTGAAGGCCACGATCGCCCCGACCAGCGCCACCTGACCGATGGTCCAGAAGGCGTAGGCCTCGAGCAGCAGGCCTTGGAGGGTCGAACCCTCGAAGGCGGTGAGCCTGTCGGCCAGAAGGGTGGTGGCCTGGGCAGCAAGGGCGGTGTTGGTCGGGGCAGCCTTTGAGGCTTCACTGGCCGCGATGGCGGCAGCGCTGACCTTCGAAAAGACGCCGTGGTCGGGCAACGACCAGACATCCATGCGGATCTTCTCGGCGTAGGCCTTGGCCTGGGGTCCGGATAGCACTTCCTGGCCGGCGTACTGGCTGATGAAGGAGCGTTCCTTCCAGTTGACAGAACCCACGATGTTTATCTCGGCCATCGTGGGGAAGGTGACGTCCTGGTATGCCAGCTGGTTGTGCACGTTGCTATTGGCGTACTCGTAGCCCCACAGTCCCAGAGCTCCAGCGGCGATAAGCACGAAGAGCAGTAGCACGCCGCCAACCGTGACGATCAGATCAAACGTTCTCCGTGGCATCGTCGCCCTCCTTGCTCCAGCCCTCCTTGTTCCAACTCCCGTTCTCCCAGCGATGGCATCCGATGCCTGCCCAGTCAAGAGTCGAAGGTCCTCACGGCTCGCCGGAGTGTCGTGGCGGCCCGTGAAGGGCCGTACTGCTGCATTGGGTGACGCTGTGACGTCACACCGAGGCACCCCAGTGGCCGGGCCGGACCCACTGGGAAATGTGCGTGAGCCGAGCCCTCACGAGCGCCCCATGCCACTCGCAACTGCCGGGACCGGAATGGCCAGGTCAGGGTCCCCGGCCAGGACAGGACCGCTGGGGTCGATCGAGATCGCTCTGGAGGGACGAACATTTCAGGTCGGGTGGCCTCGGAGCGGGGGTGCGCGAGTGCGGAACCTACCGGTCGGGTCCCTCAGGGTCCGTAATGCATGATGGCGCCGGGCGTCGAATTCGGAAAGTTGCCACCGACCGCAACGCACTCGACGGTGGATGCGCACGAAACAGCGGTAAGGCTGTAGGGCGTCGAAATCTGCATCGGGAGCCAATCGGCACCTCCATCAGTTGAGACGTAGGTGTCGCCTGGATACGTGTTCGAAGACTCCCCAGTCCAACGGCCGCCGACCGAGACGCAAAAAGCATTGACACAGGAAACTGCTTGGCCGAGTTGCTCAGGACGAACTTCACGAAACCAGTCGATAGCGGCGTCTGAGACACCCATGGGGTAGTCCTCGGCAACGAGGAAGCGGGCATAGCTATTGAGTAGGGCGAGACCCCCCACGCGATCCGGATGCGTGGCAGCAAAGAGGACAGCCATTGGCCCAGTCTCAGCGAGCGTCATGATTACAGGCTGAGTCGCGCCGATCGCGTCGAGCACAGCTCCGACATCCTCGCTCAGGTCCTCCCACGTCGGCATGGTATTGCGAGCAACCCTGTCGGACTGGCCCGTGCCTCGACGGTCGAACAGGATAAGCCTGCAAAAGGACGCCAAACGTATGAAGAACCGGCTCCAATCGGGAGAGAGCCATACGAGGTCGATATTGCCTCCGACCGGGCTGAAGAAGAGAAGATCCTGTGGGCCTTCTCCCAAGACCTGGTAGGCCACGTCGGTCTCGCCAACTGATACGTATCGCGTTTGGGGACGCGCCTCAGTCACAGAATCGCCCACACGTTGGACCCGTCTCTCTTAGCGACGAATGAAGCCACAGGTGCCCCCGCACGCAGAGAGTCTCCCCGAACACCCACTGGCGTGCTACTCAATGCGATGCAGGGCCACATGAGCTCGCGATCCCTTTTGCGTGGTCCCGGGAATCAACCGAATCGAGTCTCCGCAAACTGCTCTGATATCGCGACATCGGGTGATCCCGATCGGGTGAACGGCAGGGCCAAAGCAATCGGGTACGGCACGTACAGTGCGGTCCCTCTGGACACCAGGGAGGTTCAGTCGACCGTCATTGTGAATCTTCGTCGCCCGCGTGGTACTCACGGAACAAGTTGACAAGCTTGTCGAGGGCGTCGGGGTCGAGATCTTCTGGAGCGACACGCCCGAGTGTGGCGATCGTCACCTTCATCTGTGCGAGGTAGGCCTCGCAGCCATCGCAGGCACGAAGGTGCTTCTCGAACCGACGCCGCTGGCGACCCGTGAGCGATCCTTCGAGGTAGTCAGTAACGAGTTCTACAGCCTGACGGCATTGCAGATCGGGAGGTCTGAGCCTC